>CAJQNE010000170.1 GCA_905479545.1 uncultured Gammaproteobacteria bacterium
TGCCGCAGACCCTTGGGCGACGCCCGTACGCCCTCGATGCCGGCGGCGGCCATCAGCTGCTTGATACGCTGCCAACCGGTTTGCCGGCTCCACGACCATAGCCGCTCGGTCGGCGCTCGCCGCCCGTGGCCAAGGTCGAATATATCCCGCAGGCTCATGGCCAGTCCGTCGGGAATCGGGACCATCCGATACACGATGGCGTCCGGGTTCTTGCGCTTGAGCGTTCGCAACCGCAACGCTGGACTGGCTCGCTGATACAGTACATCGCAGCGGCGCAGCAGTAGCGCCTCGCTGATACGGGGTCCGGCGATCAGCATGACCTGGGCAAACGCGCGGGTTTGCACATCGGCGGTCAGCGTCGCGGCATGAAAGGCGCGGCGCTCGTCCAGGTCTAGGTACTTGCGCTCGCCGTCGTCGGTTTCCAGCGACTCGATAACATAGGATCGGGGCATTCAAGGTCCATCGGGTATCGGTTAAGCCAGCGGACTGACCCGGCCACGGCGCAATGCGTCCTTGCCGACTCGCCGCTAACACGATTCTGACGCTACGGGGAGTAGTGTAAGCCACGCCGTGCAAAAAAACCGCCCTGGGCGGTGAATCGCTATGGTTTCGCATGAGCAACACCCTCCTGGGCGGTGGAACGCTTAACACTCTTTACTAATGTGTTGCCTTTTTACTTTGATAAGCCTTCTGCAATGCCAATCCCAGCGCGACCGTAACCATCAAAGCCACCGGCACTGACACCCAAAAGAAAACCGTCGCTAGCGACTCTGAGCCAAGCGATGAGTCACTTATGACTTCCTGCCCTGGACGGGCTTTATCGACCGCGCGAGCGCTAGCGAGCATCCAACGGCCCGGCCGGTCAAGCTGCTCATCGCCCGGTATCAGCTTGACCGGCCGGCCTCGAGTAGTCCTGGCCAGTAAGACACCGGAACAGCCGATGACCGCTGATATAATCGCCGATTGATCCGCTGGAGGGAATGGACACATGGACACCCGTATTCGACAAATGGCTTTGGAGGAACATCGAAAGCTAAACGAAGAGCACGGCGCAATGGTAGATAGCTTGCCTGAGCGCAAGCGGGAGGCGGTTTTGGCAGAGCTAGAAAACGTAGGGTTCTCTCTCGTCATGATCGGAGAGAATGGAGACTATCGTCAACTTCATCATGTGCTGCCGAGACTGGTCGACGGTCTTAAAAATCTTGGCATCATGCTTCCGTTTAGCCCTGCCTTCTTCGACGCCATGAAGCACCAACCTGTTGGTAACTAGATCGGCAAAAAAGGGCTATTGTCGGCCCTCACTTCGATGCAGGAGCGCCGCTGCTGCATGTCCCGCTTCTTTTCCGAATGCAGCGCAACCTGTTAGCCACATTACCTAGTGGGATTGATCCACCTGCTACAACCCGTCCTGTCGACCTCACACGGCGACCACCTCCAGGGGGATTACCTACAAAAATCCTCTTCGCCACGTAGTACACCCATACGTACCAGAGCGCATAGCCAAACGGCACGACCATAAAGGCAAGGCCGAGTAAATGAACGGTCATCGAGACACCGACGATCGGCTCTACCCTGTCCAACTCGCGACCCGCCGCTGTGGCCGCCTCGTGGTCGCAGCGACTTTTCAGAAGAATTGGGAGCGCCCATATCTCGTAGAGGCTTGTTCGCAGACCCGACCAGTCTCCTTTCGACACGATAAGGAGCAACAGCCCGATGACCCCCAATGCAACCGCCATCAGGGTAGATAGCACCATCGAGCCGAGAAGAATCGAATACGGAAAAATCCATGCCCACGGCAGGGCATTTTCGGCAAAGAAGCCCGCTCCGCCGTCTAGAACCACTAGCCCTACAACGCCGAGTATTAGTCCCCAGCTAATGAGGTAGTCCTTCGACGAAAGAACCATAAAAAGCAACGACACGAAGCGCAGTTCGTTGTCCCGGTCACTGTATCGCGCCCAGACAGTTATCACGGGCACCGACAGACCGATGACCAAAAAGCTAACACCCTGGTACGGCACCAATACCGCCAAGGCCATCACGGCCGCGAATAACGCGATAAACGAAGCACAGCGCTGTCTGATAGCGCGCAGCGCCTCCCTCGTCGCGCTTTTCAGCAATCCTTGCTCCGGACGTACCGGATAGATGCCGTTTGGGATTTCTTCTCGCAACATCGTTTCGCCCCGCTCCCCCCGTTAAAACAGCAATCGGTGTAGCCCGATCCCGCTTATAACAAGCAAGGTGCCTAGCCCTAAATACAGCACCACCGCCACTCCACCGGCTACAAAGCTTTTCACGGACGCGTGGCCGAATGCGATTACGAAAAACCGAACTTGTGAACATCAATCGCCAGAACACCTGAGTGTTCACCGCCAACTGTTTTGACGATTATTTCCAACTAACCTGCGTATGTGTTGCCAGCAAACTGAGCGTTTTCTACTCTTGTCGCTAAAAAGCAAGCTTGGCCGCTTTCTTTGAACTTTCCGCAGTGACGAGCCTTTTGGCTTAATTTTTATTATGCTGTGTACCCATTTATCCAGAATGGCATTCCGTCGAACTTCTGACACTTAGCTGGACTGCTTATTGCGTATTACGTTCTGTGTCGAAGATCAGATCTTTTACTGGAACAGAGTCGTCTGCTAGCCGCTCTGGTTTTATGTGGGCTTTTTCTGTAATCGCCTTCTTGCTAAACATAAACTCTTGCGGACGATTCACACAGTCAACCGCAATCAGCTGACCTTCTTTCAGATAAAAAGCTGCAAAGCTTCGACCCGAGAACTGGTCGCCGCGAATGACAACTTCGTCATAGCCGTGACTTAGGCCTGCAATTTGCAACTTCAGGTCGTACTGGTCTGACCAAAACCACGGCAATGTATCGCAGAATTTGTGAAAAGAGCACAATGATGCCGCCGCCGACTTAGCTTGTGCTGTTGCGTTCGGAACCGATTCCAGTCGAACACGTCGGTCGTATAGTTTGCTGAATTGGTTCGTGCAATCTCCGGCGGCAACAATGTTGATATCGCTTGTTACACAGTGATCATCTACGACAATGCCGTCCTTCACCTTTAAGCCAGCCGCCTCCGCCAGCTCGGTATTCGGTACAACACCCACTCCAACTATAACCAGATGAGCCGGAAGTTCGGTGCCATTGGCAAGCACAACCTTGTTTACATAGCCGTTACCCACAAACCCGGCTACCGCAGAGTTGGTGTAGATACGAACGCCGTGCTCCGTGTGCATACGGTGAAAGAACTCAGATACTTCAGGCGCTGTTACCCTTTGCAGAATTCTAGGTGCCATCTCCAACACGGAGACCTCCATTCCAAGCTTTCTGAGTGATGCTGCGGTCTCCAGCCCAATATAACCGCCGCCAACGATTACGGCCCGCTGACCTTCGGCAATCTTCGATTTTATGGACTCTGCGTCGGCTAAATCTCGAAGGTAATGTATGCCATTCAATTCGCAACCGGGCAGTTTTACTTGTCTTACCCGAGCGCCAGTGCACAACGCCAACTTGTTGTAGCTCAGTTCGTCAACACCGCCCTGATTAGTGCGAAGTGTCAGTGTTTTTTTATTCCGGTTGATGGCCGTAACGCGCCCCTGCAAAAACTGCACGTTGTTCTTTTTATATAATGCAGCAGGTCGAATCGATAAGGTTTCTACTGTTTTCTCACCAGACAGGAATGCCTTGGACAGTGGAGGCCGGTGATAGGGCAAATGGGACTCATCGCCGATCACCAGAATTTCGCCATCCCAGCCCTCCTGGCGAAGACTAATGGTTAATTGGGCGGCCGCGTGGCTGGCACCGATGATGATACATTTTCGCGTCATTGATTCGCCATTTTAAAAGCTTGTTGAAGGTTTAATTGCATCATGTCAACGCAGACAAACTTCAATGTGCTTAATTGTTAGGAAGTAACTAAATCGAAGCTTCAGCAGCCTGAGCTTCTTCTTCGAAATTCCTAGCCAATGCCTCAGTGTTTTCTCCAAACATTGCCGGGTAATGGCGACGGTAAACTGCCATCATGTCGTCATAGGGCAGGTCAAGGTGTGAGCCGTGATCGTTGATGTACTCCATATGCTTCTGCCCTGAGCTGTCGAAAGGGTGAAAGATTGAATCCTCTTTGCCATCAAACTCTAATGGGAGAATTCCAAATTTTTCACACAGGCTAAGGTTGAAAGCTGGAGTAGCTTTAATCCATCGCCTGTTTAGCCAGACTTCGGAATAACCGTGATGATAAAACATGTCTGACCCCATGAGTTCCCGAAGCTGGGGGGTGGTGAGGTGGTTGCGTACATCGGCGAAACCAATCCGCGCCGGAATGCCCGAGGCCCTCAGCACTGCTGCATAAAGCACCGCTTTGCCAACGCAGTGTCCTTTACTAGCGTCTAATACGGCGCTTGCACGGAATGAATTAGGGTCGGGTCTAATACTGTAGGGGTCATAGTAAATCTGGTCACGAACAGCATTATATAAAGCTATCGACATATTCCGAGCATCGCTCTTATCGCCACGGTGCTTTTCTGCGAATTGCTGAATACTTGGACTATCAGAATCGATGAACCAGCCAGGCTTCATGGCCTGCTGAACAACGGCCTTTTGTTCTAACGCACTATTTACACTCATAATATTCCTTACAAATTCCGTTACAGGCACCTAAAAATAGATTTTTCGCATTAGCTTGGTTGCACTAGAGGCTTTGTCAGTTAGCAGAAAACATCACTGATGCGATGCTTTCCGCCTCTACTACGGTTATTTCGCCGCCAGCTTAACCATCATTTTTGAATAGCCTTTTACGAAGTTGGATTGCACATGCTCAGGCTCAGCTATTACTTCGATGTTGCCAAAACGTGCCAGCAACTCCTCCCACAATATTCGTAGCTGTAACTCTGCCAGCCGGTTGCCCATACACCGGTGAACACCGAAGCCAAACGACAGGTGGTTACGAGCCCCTTTGCGGTCGATTATGAACTGATCCGGCTGGTCGATAGCACGTTCGTCGCGATTGCCGGAGGCGTACCACATAACGACTTTGTCGCCTTTTTTGATAGTCTGGCCGTTAAGTTCAACATCTTCTTTCGCGATGCGGCGCATATGCGCCAGCGGCGTTTGCCAGCGAATAATTTCTGACACCATGTTTGGAATCAGGCTAGGGTCATTTTTGAGCTTGGTAAATTCGTCTGGGAACTGATTCAGTGCAAGTACACCACCTGACATAGAGTTCCGGGTGGTGTCATTGCCACCAACAATCAATAAGGCCAGGTTGCCCAAAAACTCCATCGGCTTATCGATCAGGTCTTTGGTGGCATCGTTACTTTGCAACAGGCTAATCAAGTCAAAACCACCCGGTTCACCGGCTGCCGTTTTCGCTTCTTTCTCACGCCAAAGTTGCGAAAAGTGCTTGGCCATATCTGCCATGCCTCTAAATAGCTCATCCGTGTCGTTTGATCCACCTGTTGTCGCGGCACCGCCGCCCGCTAAATCGGACCAGTAAACCAGTTTTTGACGTTTCTCATAGGGGAAGTCAAGTAGGGTCGCTAACATTCGAGCGGTCAGCTCTACGGAGACTTTTTCCACCCAATCAAAAGGCTTATCCAATGGGAGTGAATCCAGCACTTCTTGAGTGCGGCTGCGAATTAACCCCTCCATTTCTTTGAGGTTCTTCGGTGCAACGACACCCTGAACCGCTTGTCGTTGCACATCATGCTTGGGTGGGTCCATGGCGATAAACATCTCAACAGAGAGTTCTTTTGGAGCCGCGCCGATAACGATGAAGGGCTCCGAAGAAAACAGCTCATGGTGCTTATCCACAAACATAATGTCTTCATACCGTGTGATCGACCAAAATGGGCCGAATAGGCTGTTCTTCTGGAAATGAACCGGGCGCTCATCACGCAATCGCTTGAAATATGACTCCCATCGGTTTTGCTTGAACAGAAACGGGTTGCTGACATCGATATCGTCTATCGCCAGTGTTGAAACATCAGGTACTGTAGTTTCAACAAACTCCGGAAACTCTTTGTATATCCCTGCTTTCCTTTTCGCCTTGTAAAGTAAATGACCGGCTTTTATTTGCAGCGGCATAGGGACGATAGCAGAGCCTTTTTCGGCTACTAAGTTGGCGATATTCATAGTTGTTCCAATTTTTCGTAGTTGTTTTGATAGTGGCTAGTCATGATGGCTACATCTGAAATTCAGGTAGGCGAGCGACCATGCCGTCCATCGCTTCAGAGGTGTTGATCTGGCAAGCCAGCCGAGAGTTATCATCACGTTCCGGCGTCAAATCCAGCATTTGCAGCTCATCCTCACTGGCACTGCCGGTCGTGCTAATCCACTTGCCTTCGACGATGACGTGGCAGGTGCCGCAGGCACATTCACCGCCACAGTCCGCATCAATGCCCGGTACACCATTGTCTATGGCGGTTTGCATCAGGGACTTTCCAGGTTCAATTTCGACGGCGTGTTCTGTGCCGTCGTGCTCGATAAAGGTAATGCTGGCCATGATGTGCTCCGCTAAAGTATGGCTTATTAAGCTGCTGGCTCTGCAGCAGCCGGTAATGGATAAAATGTACTGTTTATGTCTGGAGATAGAATAGGCAATTGAGGCTGTGCAGATAAGGTCAAATGTTGACAAGGTGGTGTCATTAAAAGACACTATCTTGATTCTTTAACATACAAAAACCGATGAAAGATGACCAACAGGCAAAGGCGGAACTTGGCAACGCCTTCATCCCGTCCAATTATTCGAGAATTATTGCTCGGGTGTTGGGTTTGCAAGCACGAGAGTTGCCTAGGTTACTCATGCAGACGGGCATTTCAGTGGACGAACTATTGCAGGACGACACACTCCTGACATCCACTCAGCAAATTCAAATTCTACAAAATGCTTTACGAATGTCCGACGATGACATGTTCGGGTTGCGTCTGGGGCAATGCCTAACGCTTTCTACACACGGAGCAATGGGCTTCATGGCCAGCAGCAGTCCAAACCTGCTTATTGCCCTCAAGGCTTTCCAAACCTATCTCCCAACACGCATAGACTTTTTCCGCCTTGAGTTAACGCGTACTAATAGATACTGGGAATGCTCTTGTATTTTTGATGTTGATATCAACGACGATATCCAGAGAATTATCGGCGAAGTTCTCACTTCTATACTTCTTCAGTGCGCGGAGTTGATTAATGGAACCCCTGTAGACGAAGCGTGTATCTCTTTTTCTCACAGTGAGCCCGTTTACAGTCAGAGATATTCAGACTTTCTGCCCGGTACATTCACGTTTTCGTCACCTCAGCTGACACTCAAAGTTCCGGTGGCCCTTTGCGACATACCGAATGCCTTGGCCAATCATGAGAGCTATTCGCTGGCCATGCAGCAGTGCCAATCAATGCTGGAGAAACTACCCTCAAGAACGAGCAGTTGCACACAGAAAGTTCAAAAAATAATGCTATCGCACCCACCGGGTGTTCTTTGTGAAGAAGAGGCAGCGGCCATGTTGTTTATCAGCAAGCGCACATTGGCTCGAAGGCTGAAATTGGAAAACAGCAGTTTCCAAAAAATTCGGGACGAAATAATGTC
>CAJQNE010000171.1 GCA_905479545.1 uncultured Gammaproteobacteria bacterium
GGTCAATGACGTGCCAGTTGCGGTTGACGACAGCCTGGCAACGGACGAAGACACGGCCTTTGTTGAGGTTTCCCCCGAGAATGGGCTACTCAGCAACGACAGCGACGGCGAAGACGATCCACTCAGCGTAATGGCGGTGAATGGTGATCCCGCCGCGATTGGTACTGAAATTACCCTGCCCAGCGGCGCGCGATTGATGTTGAGCGCTGACGGCACTTACTTCTACAACCCGATTGGCGTGTTTGACTCACTGAATGCGGGTGAGCAGGGCAGCGACGCCTTTGTCTACACCATCAGTGATGGTGAGGACGAGGCCACGGGCACTGTCACGGTCACTGTCGACGGTATTAACGATGCGCCGGTGGCCGTCGATGACATCTATACCGATGGTTTCCCCGGCCAGCGCATTACCGTCGACCCAAACCGCGACATTCAACCCGCTTGGGACCCACGCTCTGGCTCCGAGTTAATTATTTTCCGTACAGGCCGTACACCCGGCAATGCATCAGTCAACAATCTTGGCCAGTCGTCAGCGGATGGCTCCGTTCCAGAGGGTAACCTCGTGGTTGGAGCAACATCTCCCTTCGGCATTTCGGCCGGCGAACCGAGCTTTGTGGGTAGTACCGGCTTGGCCGTATTGAACCGGGCTCAGGGCGCGCATAGCTACCTCGAAGTTAACGCCGACACCGGCGCACAGCTTCGTAATGTCCTGACCATTCCGGGTGGCGGCGGTGGCGGCTGGATGGCTGTTTCGCGTGATGGCTCTACCGCAATGTGGCGCTACAGCCAGAGTGGTGGTGGCGGCCTGACGCAGCTGCGCATGGCACCCTATAGTGTTCTGAATGGCCAAACCGCCAATTCAGCAGGCACTGCAGTGGTGACAATTAATCTGGGCGCTACTCAGGAGTTCACCGGTGCGGCGGCTCTAACCCCGGACGGCAGTGCGTTTGTATTGTCAGAGCCTAGCGGCACGGGTCGTGATCTGTTCTTACGATCTGGTGCAGATGGCAGCCTAATACGGCAGCTAACCAGCACTGGCAGCGCCTCGGGCGCATTCAACCGTGATCCGGATATATCGCCGGATGGCCAGGTAGTTGCCTTTGCCTTTAATCTACCCGGCGATCCTACTGATGTATTTACCATCGGCTTAGACGGCTCTGGTGTTACGCAAGTTACTGCCACCGATGACGCCTCTGAGTCCGACCCCAGCTATTCGCCGGACGGCCTACGGCTGGCGATTCGTCGCAACGACACCCAAGCCAATGGCGGCCATGATGGCAGCATCGCTGACAATAATAATATCTATGTTATCAATAGCAGCGGTGCACAAGGCGCAGGCAATGGCGTCCCTGAAGGCGGCACGCTAAATGCGGCCGTGCCGGGCGTTCTGGCCAATGATGTTGATGTAGAAGGTGACACCATACAGGCGGTGCTGGTATCCGAGCCGGCCAACGCAACGTCCTTTACGCTAAATGCGGACGGCAGCTTTACCTATATTCACAATGGCGGCGAGTCCAGCTCAGACAGTTTCACCTATGTCGCCCAGGACACCTCGAACACAGAGTCTGCAATAACCACGGTGACTATCGATATCGCAGCGGTTAATGACCTGCCCGTGGCGGCCGCCGACACTGCCACGACTAACGAAGATAATAGTGTCAATATTAATGTGCTCGCCAACGACAGTGATGCTGAGGATGGCATACCGACGGGCGCTGTCACAATCACTGTCCCGCCAACTGGCGGCAGTGCGATAGTCCAAACGAATCGGACAGTCACCTACACACCAAGCCTGAACTTCAATGGTTCAGATTCGTTCGAGTACACCGTGGCAGATTCGGAGGCTGCGACTAGCAATAGTGCTTTAGTCACGCTGACGGTAAGCGCCGTGAATGATGCGCCGGTGCTTACTGCTAATGATTTTGCAGTAGACGAGGATAACGATTCGGATACGGCCAACGGGCCCGACCTGTCGCAGTTTATTAGCAGTAGTGACCCGGACAATGTCGGGGCAGAGCTAACCTATACCCTGGAAGCAGTGCCGGCCCAGGGTGGCATCACCCGCAACGGTACGGGCGTTAGTCTCGGCGGCACGTTCACGCAAGCCCAGCTGGCGGCTGGCGAAATCGCTTACGAACACTTTGGCGACGAGCCCACTGGTACGCCGGATAGCTTCACGCTGACGGTTCGCGACCCTGCTAACCTCGGCCAGACAGCCACCGTGATGGTGACCACTAATGCGGTCAACGATGCACCTGATTTGCAGGCCAATGATTTCGCTGTTGATGAAGGTAACAGCTTTACGCTGACGGCCAATGAACTGACTAGCATCGATGAAGAAAGTGCTGCTGCCGATTTGGTGTACACGCTAGACGCGGAGCCAACACAGGGCGTGCTGCGTCTTGGCGGCATCGCGCTTGGGCAGGGCGGCGGGCAGATGCAAGGCCCGGACACCTTCACCCAGGCTGATGTTGACGGCGGCTCGCTAACCTACGAGCACAACGGCAATGAACCGGCGATGGAAGGCTTTACTGTTACGGTTCGTGATAATGGTGGCGACCAGCTCAACTCCGAGCAAGCGAGCGCCACGCTTACTATTACCATTAATCCGGTCAACGACGCGCCCGTTGTTGATCAACTCGAAGAGCTGTTGGTTGGCGAAGGGGCTACGGTGCCACTTACTGCCGATACTCTCAGCGCTTCTGATGTTGAGACCACTGATAACTCTCTGCTGGTGTTTACTGTGCCAGTGAGCGGCTTCGGTGATTTCCTGCTCGAGGGTAACGTCAGTACCAGCTTTAGTCAGCAGGACATTGAGGACGGGCTGGTCACCTTCCGGCACGACGCGACCAGCACGGCGGATAGCCAGATGTTTGGCATAACCCTGGCTGACAATGACCCGATTGACCCTCAGAGCAGTTTCTTTAACTTTACGGTGCGTGTTCTCCGTTCGCCATTTGTCCGCCGCAGCACAGCCAGTCCGGCAAACCAGGGTGAAGAAGGTGCTGAGGGCGACTCTGTCAGCGACCAGCCAGCAATCTCCGGTAACGGGCAG
>CAJQNE010000172.1 GCA_905479545.1 uncultured Gammaproteobacteria bacterium
CCGATGCGGCCATTATTAGCAGTATAAGCATCGATCACGTTGCTTGGCTGGGTAGTGATGTGAACGTTATTGGTGCTGAGAAGGTTGGCATCGCTCGCAAGGGCAGGCCACTCGTGCTGGCGATGCCGACGCCCCCCGAGGGTTTATTGGGCGTAGCCAAATCTATCGGCGCTGATGTTTTGCGAGTCGGTGATGAGTTTACTGCCGATTTAATTGAAAGCGGTTGGCGCTACGAGCGTGCTAACCAGAAATTTGATTTGCCGCTTCCCGCTCTGAGTGGCGATTTTCAGCGACGTCATGCGGCAGCGGTTATTACAGCGTTATATGAAGTGGGGGCGTTGCCAGACCGGGCAAAAATCGCGGTGGGTTTGCAGCAGGTGCGGATTACTGCCCGTCAACAGCTTCTGTCAGTTCGGAATTCGCAGAATCAGCTGGTCGACGTATTGGTTGATGTCGCACACAATGCCGACAGCGCAAATGCTTTAGCGAACGGCCTTCGGGTTATTAACGGTAAACGCACTGCTGTGGTGGGTATCCTGGCTGATAAGGCGCTCAGCGATATTATTCAACCGCTACTGCCGAAGGTTGACGCTTGGTTCTGCTGCACACCAGACAATTCGCGCGCATTGGCAGCGGACGATTTAGTCGAGCAAATGATGCTCGAGTTTGGCGTCGAAGCGTTAGCGATTGACTCGCCGGAGCAAGCGGTTACAAGCGTATTGGCTCAACAGGGCCCGGGCGATGAGATTTGTTTATTCGGTTCGTTTTATACCGTAGCCGCAGCATTGCCTTACTTGCAGTCACGCAGTAGCTAACCACCAAGCCGTGCTTACACGGAAGGTAAATATCCTCTGTCGTAAAGCAAGGCAGGGTGCAGTGGTATATTATTCAGCCTCGACTTGGCTTTGCCAGCGGATAGACGGAACCGGACGTAGTACACAATGGATGTAATTCTTAAACGGCGATTGATTGGTGCGGGCGTTATTGGCGTAATTGCCATGGTGGTTGTTCCGCTATTTCTGGATGGCCCGGACTGGCAAGAGCAGGATGAGCGACCGGCCGCTACGACGACCAGAAATGCCGAAGGAGAACGGGTTGTAACTGTGCCGCTTTACGGCGATCCGGATATCAACGAGCTTGAAGATCGGCAGGCACAGACGACGCCTCGGAATAATCAATCGGAAAATTCTGGCAGTAGAAGTACATCTACCGAATTGGACCCGGCCCGGCTGCGCGCCGAGCGTGAGCAGCGAGCCCGTGACGCTGAATTAGAGTTGGAACGACGTCGTGAGGAGCGACGCCAGCAGGCAGTGGCTGAGCGCGCGGCAGAGCAGCAGAGGTTGGACGCTGAGCGGCGTAGGGATGCGCAACGGCAAGGTTCGCAGCAACAAGCTGTAAATAATGCTACGGCTAGTCAGCCGGTAGATTTGCAAGGCTGGGCCATACAGCTAGGTACTTTTTCCAATCAAGACAATGCCAACCGACTGATGGACAAACTCAAAGCCGCCGACTGGTCGGCTTGGATTACTCCTATTACAAATCGGTCGGGGAAAACTTTCTACCGTGTTCGGGTTGGGCCTGAAGTTAGCCGGGAAGCGGCTGATAAGTCGGCTATTCAGCTGGCTAAACAGTACAGCTTGCAGCCGCGGGTCATGGAATTACGCTAACTGTCCTAAGGTGTGAGTTAGTGCTTGCACTGGATTGCACGGCGATGACCGGGTAATTGGCAATCAACGGCAGCGTTAAAATGGCGACTCTGGTACTATCGCGCCAGTAAAAATGGAGAAAGCCTTTTTCACTCCGTAAGGCTACAAATCTTCGTCGTTATAACCTGCTTTTCACTAGTATTCAGGCGCGCTGCCGCCACATTAACAAGAGCTATCAGTAATGGATGCATTGAACTGGGTCGATCTAGTAATTATCGGCGTTATCGCACTTTCTGCTTTGGTGAGCCTCATCCGTGGGTTAATCCCGGAAGTTTTGTCGCTGGCAACCTGGGTTGCTGCGTTCGCGGTAGCGATGAAATTTTTTCCCGAAGTTGCCCCGCGCTTTGAACCGCTTCTGGCGAATGAAACGTTCCGCAATATAGGGGCGTTTGCGGCAATATTTGTTGCGATTTTGATTCTGGGTGCGCTGATTAACTATTTGATCAGCAGTATGGTTAAAGCCACCGGCTTTAAAGCCACCGACCGAATTTTAGGTATCGCTTTTGGCGCGGCTCGTGGCGTGCTGGTTATCGCATTGGTCGTCTTGGGTCTTGGGTTGACCACTATTCCTGAAGAGTCTTGGTGGAACGAATCGCAATTTATCCCAAAATTTGAAGAAGCGGCTATTTGGTTGAAAGACCGTATGCCCGAAAACGTTCGCGAGCATTTCGACTTTGACGGCGAAGAGAGCAACAAACCGCCGGCACGATTGCCCGCTGATGGTATTTCAGTTCAAATCGAAGAAAACCGTGCGGCCAGCGGCGCAGCTGGCAACAGTGATGGAACCGAAGTCATTCAATCTGAACCAGTGCAGTAGCCGGAGTTAATAGCGCATGTGCGGAGTTGTTGGAATGGTTGGCCGTCAAGCGGTTAACCAATCGATTTATGCGGCGCTAAGCGTCTTGCAGCATCGCGGCCAGGATGCTGCGGGTATTATGACCAGCGACGGTAAACGCTCGCACCTTCGCAAGAAAAATGGCTTGGTTAAGGATGTTTTTCAAGACAAACATATGAGTGAGCTGACCGGCCGCATTGGCATTGGTCATATCCGCTATCCCACAGCTGGCTCATCCAGTTCCGCCGAGGCTCAGCCGTTCTATGTGAATTCGCCTTACGGCGTCTCTCTGGCGCACAACGGTAACCTGACTAATGCTGACAAGCTCCGCGATGAGCTATATCAGCAAGACCGCCGTCACCTTAATACCAATTCTGATAGTGAAGTATTACTCAATATTTTCGCTCAGGAATTGCTGCGGGCTGGCGCATTGAACGTTACGCCGGAGCAGGTTTTCTCGGCTGTAAGCAATGTGCACAAGCGTGTAGAAGGCGCTTACGCTGCGATCGCGATGATCACTAACATTGGCATCGTCGGTTTTCGCGACCCGTTTGGCATTCGCCCGATGGTGTATGGCAAACGTGAAACCGCTGAAGGTGTTGAGTGGATGGTCGCTTCGGAAAGCGTAGCGCTCGATTTACTGGGGTTTGAATTAGTCGACGACGTTGCACCCGGCGAAGCGATTTATATCGAGTCAAACGGCCATATGTGGATTCAGCAATGCGCTGATAAACCGGTGCTGTCGCCGTGTATATTCGAACATGTTTATCTCGCCCGGCCTGATTCGATTATCGATGATATCTCGGTGTATAAATCGCGGGTTCGTATGGGCGAGAAACTAGCAAAGAAAATTTTGGCCGAGTGGCCCGAGCACGATATCGATGTCGTGATGCCTATTCCGGATACCAGCCGTGCTGCGGCGGTGGAGTTAGCGCATTGTCTCGATGTGAAATATCGCGAAGGGCTGGTGAAGAATCGCTATATCGGCCGCACATTTATTATGCCGGGCCAGGAACAACGGCAAAAATCGATACGCGAGAAACTTAACGCCTTGCCGTTAGAGTTTCGCGGTAAAAACGTCTTGCTGGTGGATGACTCTATTGTCCGTGGCAATACCTCGAAACAAATTATCCAGATGGCCCGCGATGCCGGGGCCGCGAAAGTGTATATGGCATCTGCCGCGCCGCCGGTGCGTTTTCCGAACGTCTACGGCATTGATATGCCGGCCGCCGTAGAGCTGGTTGCTCACGGTCGTGATGAAGAGGAAGTTCGCCTCGAAATCGGTGCAGACCGGTTGTTCTATCAAAACCTCGAGGATCTTGTTGAGTCCGTGAAGGTAGGCAACCCAGGTATCGGTCATTTTGATACTTCCTGTTTTACCGGTAAATACGTCACTAACGATGTTAGTGACGATTATTTGGCGTCTATTGCCGGGCACCGCAGTGATTCGGCCAAACAGGATCGTGAAAAGTCGTCCAATACTGTCATTGAGATGCATAACTTTTAGCGAGTAGTTCGGCGAGGGGTTCGAGAGAATTTCCGCCGGCTAATTGCGATTGGGCCGGTAAAGGCCGATAATAGCTTTCAGCGCCGATTTGAATTTTTCAGCTTGCGGGCGCTTTATAAATACAGCTAAAGCGTGTCAAAAACCGCTTTGCTGTCTGCAGGCGGTTTTTTTGTGGCTGTTAAGTCCGAATGAAATGTTTCGACTAATGCCACGCAGATATCAGGAACGCCCATGACAACGGACTTTTCTCTCGAAGACGACTGGCAGCAAGCCAGCATCGCTGTGCGCGCAGGTCAGCAGCGTAGCGCCGAAGGCGAACACTCAGAGCCTATTTTTGCGACGTCCAGTTTTGTATTTGGCAGTGCTGCTGAAGCGGCAGCCCGATTCTCCGGGGAGGATAAGGGCAATATCTATTCGCGCTTTACCAACCCCACGGTGGCTACCTTTGAGCGCCGCTTGGCTGCGATGGAGGGTGGCGAGGCCTGCGTGGCGACCAGTTCGGGGATGGCTGCGATTACAGCGACTTGTCTGGGGTTATTGTCAGCCGGCGACCATGTCGTTGCTTCTGAGAGTTTGTTTGGTACCGCTGTCGCGCTATTCGATAAGTACCTGAGCCGCTACGGCATCAAAACGACATTTGTGACGCTTACTGATCTGGACGAGTGGCAGGCGGCGGTTAAGCCGAATACAAAAATGCTATTTCTGGAGACGCCGGCTAATCCACTGACGCAAATTGGTGACATCAGGACGCTGGCTGAACTGGCTCATGCAAATAATGCCTGGTTGGTCGTCGACAATTGTTTTTGCACTCCGGTTCTGCAAAAGCCGCTGGAGTTGGGCGCTGATATCGTAATTCATTCAGCGACCAAGTATCTGGACGGGCAGGGTCGTTGCATTGGTGGAGCGGTGGTGGGCCCTGCGGACCTGGTCGGTGAGCAGGTTTACGGCTTTTTACGAACGGCAGGGCCAACGATGAGTCCGTTTAATGCCTGGGTGTTCTTAAAGGGATTAGAGACGCTCGAAATTCGCATGGAGCGGATTTGTTCGAATGCGCAGAAATTAGCGGACTGGTTGGAACAACAGTCTAGTGTCTCGCGTGTGCATTTTCCCGGACTAGAATCGCATCCTCAGCATGCCTTGGCGCAGCAACAACAAACCGGGCCGGGCGGCATCGTCACATTCGAATTGAACGGCGGGCAGGACGCTGCCTGGAAGCTGATCGATAGCACCAAGCTGATTTCCATTACTGCCAATTTAGGTGATACACGTTCCACGATTACACACCCGGCAAGTACAACGCATAGCCGCTTAGCGCCGGAAGCCCGTGCAAAAGCGGGTATCCGCGACGGAGCGGTGAGGATAGCGACAGGTTTGGAGCATATCGACGATATTATTGCCGATGTCGCTCGCGGTATCGGCGTCTAGCAGCAGTGATTGAGATTGACAGCTGGCACAGCAAGGCTTGCGGGGCACTGCTGGAAACCGACCCGGTAGTGAAGCAGACTTTAGTCGCTGACTTGTTTAGCGGCACTTTGCCGTTGATGCAGCAGGCCAAAGCCGCGTTGGGT
The DNA here is from genome assembly GCA_905479545.1 of uncultured Gammaproteobacteria bacterium. Taxonomy (GTDB): domain Bacteria; phylum Pseudomonadota; class Gammaproteobacteria; order CAJQNE01; family CAJQNE01; genus CAJQNE01. Next base: position 5,617 of record CAJQNE010000172.1, read on the forward strand.
GATTTTCAGCCGCTTACCGTCGAGTTTGCCGGGCAGCCGGACAAGCCGGAGCTAGTCGCGCCGAAAAATGTACCACGCCGCTCACTAGCCAGTGGGCCCGGCAAAGCCGCGTTTATTCACTCTATCGCCCATATTGAATTTAATGCGATTAATCTGGCACTCGATGCGGTCTGTCGTTTCCCTAATATGCCAAATCAGTTCTACTGCGATTGGCTTGCCGTTGCCGCGGACGAAGCGCGCCACTTTGGCTTGCTAACTAAACGGCTTGCCGAGTTGGGCTTCTCCTATGGTGATTTCACTGCGCATAACGGTCTATGGGAGATGGCGCAGAAAACAGACGGTGATGTACTGGCGAGAATGGCGCTGGTGCCACGGGTGTTGGAGGCGCGAGGGCTTGATGTGACGCCGGGTATGATTAAAAAGCTTCGAAAATTTGGCGACGAACAAAGTATCGCGCTACTCGATGTGATTCTTGAAGAAGAAATCGGTCACGTGGCTATTGGTTCACACTGGTTTCGCTATTGCTGCGAGCAGCAAAATAAGCCGCCTGAAGCGACTTTTCGTGAGTTGCTGCACACCCTGATGAGGGGCCGGGTAAAACCACCCTTTAACGGACCGGCCCGGCTGGCGGCAGGTTTTACTGAGAATGAGCTGGCGGAACTAGAGCGGCTGTAGCGATTCATTGCTTCCGCTTAAGTTTAGTGCGCGGAGCAGCAAAGCAGTATCTAAATGTTCTTCGACCATATCGGCCAGGCGGTCATAGGTTTGTCCGCGAATGGCCTGGAAGTCTGGTGTATCGGCATCTTCAACACCGGCCCATTGCAGTAGGGCGTTACAGGCGGCTGGCGAATCAAACAAGCCGTGCCAATAGCTACCGACAATCTGGCCGTCGCTCGATAGCGCCCCGTCGTTGCCGCTGTCGCTGATGATTAGCGGGTTCGCTAGTGCGGCACCACTGGATTCTCCTGCGTGTATTTCGTATCCGCGAACCTCTGCCTGATTGAAGTGCAACGTACCGCTGACATTGCGTAGCTGCTTGTCGCTAGCCAGTGTGGTGTGTAAATCGAAATAACCTAAGCCCACGCTATTGCCGGCTAATCCTTCTATGCCAAGCGGGTCGGCGATGGTTTTTCCGAGCATTTGAAAACCACCACAGATGCCGAGTAGTTTGCCGCCGTAGCGTAAGTGGCAGGCGATAGCGGTATCCCAGCCGTATTCCCTTAGTGTGGCTAAGTCATGTTGTACCGCTTTGCTGCCGGGTAGAACGATTAAATCTGCAGCCGGGATGGTCGCGCCGGGAGCCACGAACTGTAAATTAACCTGAGGGTGCAGGCGTAATGCGTCGAGATCGGTGTGGTTGCTGATCCGGGGCAGTACTGGGACCGCGACGGTAATTCGTTGTCCGGCGTCAGCATAAAACACGTCTTGCTGGGTTTGAATTGCGTCCTCAGCTTCGAGGTGTAGATTCATCAGGTAAGGCAACACTCCGATGACGGGTTTTCCGGTGCGTTCTTCAAGCCAATCGAGACCGGATTCGAGTAACTTGATGTCGCCGCGAAAGCGGTTGATGACAAAACCAATGACTCGCCGCTGCTCACTTTCACTTAGTAGCTCGAGTGTGCCCACCAAGTGAGCGAACACGCCACCACGATCAATGTCTGCAATGATGATAACCGGGCAGTCCGCTGCTTCCGCAAAGCCCATATTGGCAATATCACGGTCGCGTAGATTGATTTCGGCAGGCGAGCCTGCACCTTCAACAATAACGGCTTCATAGTGTTCGCAAAGTCGTTGGTGCGACTGCATCACAGCTGTATGGGCGGTGGTTTTGTACTGGTGATAATCCACTGCGTCCATATTGCCTATGGCTTTGCCGTGAATAACCACCTGGGCGCCTATGTCGCTATTGGGTTTCAGTAGTATCGGGTTAAAATCGATATGCGGCGGCAAGCCGCAAGCCTCCGCTTGCACCGCTTGCGCCCGACCAATTTCCCCGCCGTCTTCAGTAACAGCGCTATTGAGCGCCATATTTTGTGGTTTGAACGGTGCTACCGAGATGCCGCGACGATGCAGCCAGCGACCAAGCGCTGTCACCAGCATGCTTTTTCCGGCATCCGAGGTAGTGCCTTGCACCATTAACGTTTTGTTTTTCATGGCATGAATTATCGTAAATTGGGCAATAAAAAACCGGCTATTACTATGAAATAGCCGGTTTAAGTTAGCTAACGGGTTAGCTTATTGCTGCTGATAGCGCAGCGTAACGTTCAAGGCGGCCCCCGGTTGGCGGTAACCGACAGAAGTTTGATAGTTGTCGTTTCCGGCGTTATTTACTGCGGCGTTGAGGCTCAAGCTAGGGGTTATTTGGTAAACACCCCGCAAATCGAACACTGTATAGCTGTCTAGTCTTGGGGCAGGGTCCGCACCAAAGCCGCGTGCGCTGCTGCTACTGGTAACCGAGAAGCCGATACTGTGTGCGCCGAAATACTTGTCCAGGTCGAGTTGGGCGGTGACTTTCGGGCGGAGTACCAGTTCCCGGCCTGTGTCGCGATTGAAGCTGTCGATACGGCTTACGTTTGCGCCGATTATCCAGCTAGCGAAGTTCGCAGCGAATTCTAGTTCAACGCCGCGAATCAGTGCCGGACGGTTTACATTCGATCCGAAATTCCCAATGTTGGGATCAAAAATAATCTCGTTCTCAACATCGTTGTGATAGGCATTAATCGCAGTGCTAATGGCTCCGAATCTCAAGCGCGCACCGACTTCGTAGTTTTTTGCGTACTCAGGCTCCAGTTCCGGGTTAGTGATTGAATTGCTCAGTCCTGCGTATCGGAATGCTTCACCGTAGCTCGCTAACAACTGCAGTCCTTCGGTTACCTTTAAGCCGAACGCCAGGCTGCCTGTATTTTTGTCGTTTAGGCCTTCAAAAAGATCGCGTCGCAGGTTTAGCTGGGCATCAAATGAACCGGCGCTAAGCGCGGTTTGAATATAACCTGCCTTGTTGTAGCGGGAGCTTTCCCGGTCCAAGCCACCGAATGCATCGGCTGACTGCTGCAGCGTCTCATCTAAATATTCGGCACCCGCTGTTACGGTAGCCAGCTCTCCGGCGAATAGATCAGTTTGTAACGCGACGGAATCGATCGTGGTGTTGGCATCGTTTTGGTAGATGCCATTGCTGAAGTTTTTATCGTTCTGGGTATATCGTCCGGCGGTGACGCCAATGGCTAGATTCTCGTTGGGCGTGTAGCGGGCTTTGGTATTGACAGTTCTGTTCCGGCTGTCAGTGCTGTTGAAGAATCCGTCGTAATCCACTTCACTGTTGTTTTGCAATATGCTCACTTCTGTATCGAACGTCTCACCAAATTTGTGACCCAGTTTCGCTGAGCCATGAAATGATTTGTAGCCATCATTATCGGGTTCAGAGGGGACGAATACGTCAAAGCCTTCTGCAGTTTCAGCGCCAATGCTAAGGCTATAACGAGTATTGCCCTCGCTGCCAGAGAATCCTGTTGAGCCGCTTACCGCGCCGTATCGACCCGCAGACAGTTCAGCGAAAGACTTTGCGGTGCCACTGCCGCTGCGGGTGAAAATCTGAATCACGCCGCCGATGCCCGCAGAGCCATAAAGCGATGACCGTGGTCCGCGAACAATTTCTATACGTTCAATTTCTGACACTGAAATGTGTTGAAACGGAGCTTGGTTACCAAAATTTGCGTCGCGAACCCTTACGCCGTTGATAAGAACTAATGTCTGCTTTGACGAGTTGCCGCGAAGGAACACTGATGTCTGTTGCCCGCGCCCGCCGTTACGAGCAATTGAAACACCCGGCACCCGCCGTAATAAATCACTGAGCGACTGAGGTTGGTAGCGTTCGATATCTTCACGGGTGATGACTGTAATTGGCGCTAGTACATCGTTCTCCGTTTCAGCCACGCGGCTGGCTGTTACGACTACGGTATCTAGTGTTTCTGAGTCTTCAGCGAGAACAGCTGGCGCACACAGCAGAGCGGCAGCGGTAATCGCTGCATAATTGATAAGGGTTTTCATAGTCTCTCCGTTTTGCCAGTGCACAACCCGCACACAGGCTATTAGTGTTTGGCGTCGGAGGAGCTAAGGCGAGGTTGCGGGACGGTGAAATACAGGAAACCGATGCAACAGCCCCGCATCGCCCTCCGCAATGCCAATGGTTAGCCTCGGGCCGGTCTCCGGACTCATGAGCGCCAATCAGTTG
>CAJQNE010000173.1 GCA_905479545.1 uncultured Gammaproteobacteria bacterium
GAAGCGCTGGCCGGTCACGCCAACACTATTAAAGTGATGCTGTTCAAAGATGGTTCGCTGGAAGTGACCGATAACGGCCGCGGTATGCCAGTGGATATACACCCCGAACATGGCGTGCCGGGCGTTGAGCTGATTCTTACCCGGCTACATGCCGGTGCTAAGTTCAGCAACGATAACTATGAATTTTCCGGTGGTTTGCACGGCGTAGGTGTGTCGGTAGTCAATGCGCTATCGACCCGGTTGCAGTTGCTTATCCGTCGCGGTGGTATGGAGTATTCAATGGCTTTCGCCGGCGGCGAGAGTGCGGAAGCGCTGGCCGAAGTAGGCAAAGTGGGCCAGAAAAACACCGGCACCACGCTGCGGTTCTGGCCCGATCCACAATATTTCGATAGCCCGAAATTTTCTATACCGCGACTACGGCATACATTGCGGGCTAAAGCGGTGTTATGCCCCGGCTTGAAGATTATTTTCGCTCAGGAAGGTGAGAGCGAAGTTGACGAGTGGTACTACGAGGACGGTCTCAGCGACTATATGCTCGCTACCCAACATGGCTACGAGCGCCTACCTGTCTCGCCCTTCACTGGCAAAGTGAAAGCTGAGCGCGAAGCGGTAGAGTGGGCGTTGCATTGGTTGCCCGAGGGCGGCGAGCCGATTGGCGAAAGTTACGTAAACCTTATTCCAACTGCACAAGGCGGCACCCACGTTAACGGCCTGCGTACCGGCCTTACCGAAGCGGTGCGGGAGTTCTGCGAGTTCCGCAACCTGCTACCGCGCGGCATGAAACTGTCGCCGGAAGATGTTTGGGAGCGCATTAGTTATGTGCTCAGTCTGAAACACCACGATCCACAGTTTTCCGGCCAAACCAAAGAGCGGCTTTCGTCGCGCGAGTCAGCCGCGTTTGTAACGGGTGTAGTGAAAGATTCGTTTTCACTATGGCTGAACCAGCACCATGAAGATGGCGAAAAGATCGCCAACCTGGCTATTGCCAATGCGACCAGTCGTCTGAAGGCGGCTAAAAAAGTTGTCCGGAAGAAAGTTACCTCCGGTCCGGCATTGCCGGGCAAGTTAGCTGATTGCAGTAGTGCAGACCCGAGCCGCACTGAGCTGTTTTTGGTGGAGGGTGATTCTGCTGGTGGCTCGGCGAAACAAGCCCGCGACCGTCAGTTTCAGGCGATTATGCCGCTGCGTGGCAAAATTCTTAATACATGGGAAGTCGACTCTGGTCAGGTGCTCGCTTCTCAGGAAGTGCACGATATTACTGTCGCCATTGGCGTTGACCCGGGCTCTCCGGATCTAAGCAAATTGCGCTACGGGAAAATATGTATTCTGGCGGATGCTGACTCCGATGGCGCGCATATCGCGACGCTTCTTTGTGCACTTTTCGTACAACATTTTCGGCCACTGGTTGCAGCTGGCAATGTCTATGTCGCGATGCCGCCGCTGTATCGGATTGATGTCGGCAAGAAGGTGTTCTATGCGCTGGATGAGCCTGAGCGCCAGGGTATTCTGGATCGTATCGAAGCCGAAAAAATGAAGGGCAAAGTTTCAGTGACCCGCTTTAAAGGCCTGGGAGAAATGAACCCACTGCAGCTACGTGAAACCAGCATCGCGCCGGACACCCGTCGTTTAGTGCAGCTGACTCTGGACGGTGATAACACCGACGAAAACGGCGTTAAGAACCTTACCGACGAACTGATGGATATGCTGTTGTCGAAAAAGCGCGCCGGTGACCGCAAGCAGTGGCTGGAGCAGAAGGGCGATATGGCTGAGGAAGTGCTTTAGAGGGGGTGGCGAAACTAAAAAAAAGCTTGTCATTGCGAGCGTAGAGCGGCAATCCCTAAGCTCACGGGTAGCTAGATTGCCTCGCTGCGCTCACAACGCTGTTTAATAACCGCTTCCTTAGTAGCTGGTTTTAAGCTCTTTCCGCTTTGGCCAAATACTGCTGGTGATACTCTTCAGCGGGCCAGAACTTTTTTAATGGCTCAATCGCGGTCATTAGTGCGCGGCTTCTGCCGCTTTCTTTGAGTTCACGCAGCGCGATGGCGGCTTTATGCTGGTCTTCGTTGTCACTAAAAACAGCTGAGCGGTATTGGTCGCTGCTGTCCATGTCTTCGCGATTGCCAAAGCCATAGTGGTGATTGTCCCAAAATACTTTCAGTAGCTTGTCATAGCTGATTTTATTCGGGTCGAATTCAATTTTTAAGGTTTCGGCGTGGCCGGTACCACCGCGACAGACTTGGTCGTAATTGGGGTTTTCTTTGGTGCCTCCGCAGTAGCCAACGGTAACGTTGGTTACGCCATTGAGCTTTCTGAAAACGACTTCGGGTTTCCAGAAACATCCCATCGCAAAGTAGGCAGTCGACATAACTTTAATCCTCGGGTTTGTAGTGGCTCAAGTCAGTAAGATCGCCCGCTTGATTAAAGTCTTTCAGGTGCAGCCTGGTTATCGGGCTGGAATCCGACGCTAACCATGACGTTTTTAACCTTTAGTGCGTAATTTGTAATGAACAATACTTTC
>CAJQNE010000174.1 GCA_905479545.1 uncultured Gammaproteobacteria bacterium
CTATAAGCTCGCCGTTTTTAACGACGTTCTTGCTGTTATGTGCGTAACGGGTGATATAACCATTGCCGTGGTCAATTTCAACAATGCGGCCAAAGCCTCTCTTAACACCCGAAAACTTAACCCGACCAGCGGCCACTGCGAATATCGATGTGCCCTTCGGCGCGCCAATATCGAGGCCCTTATGAACACTCCGGCGACCGGTAAACGGGTCACTGCGAGCACCGAAACGTGAGGTAATAGGCGCATCCAACGGCTTGCCGGCAGGTTGCGCTGCAGCAATAGCGGTTATGTCGCGCTCTACATGAACAATGTCAGCAGCCTGGCCTCGCAGGTTTACACTCAGCTGACGAATGGCTTCAATCAGCTGGTCGGCATTCCGCTCACGCATAGGCAAGCCTTCAATACCACCCACACCCACACCGCGTAGCTCAGCATCCGGGTCGTGACCCGATATGCTCACGTAGCTCCAACCACTATCGTTAAGCCGGTTCATATGCTGCTGAACCGGGGAAAGCTGAAGCTCCAACGCCTGAACGCATTGCAGCAGTTTATTTTGCAAAGGCTCAAACTCAGCGCTGGTGGGCTTAAAGCGTCGCTGCAACTCTTCATCATTCACTACCAGAGAAATCAGGTAATCCATTTCTTTACGGGTAGCATTAAGCTGCATATCGGCTAACCGCCAGCGCAGCAAAACGTTGTCAATCGACAAGCTGTGATCAGCAAACAGTAGCGACAAGTCAATTGCGGGTGCAGCCGGCAGACTATCCGGTTCAGGCAGCTCTTCTAGTACCGCAAGCAGCTCGCGCTGCTGTTGAGTCAGTTCGATTAGCTGGCTTTGCTCCTCCGGAAAAGAGGCTGCGCTCATAGAATTCAGCTCTGGCGCAATAAACGCGCAACCTGCTTGTAGCGAAGTACAAAAAACCGCCACCAAAGTAGCGCGTATTCCGTTATATTTAACGCTCATTCAATTAACCTAATCAAAATCACAGCAGCTCTGCCGAAACCAAATCCTATATAAATCAGTAACTAACCGACTTCGCTTCAGGGCCGATGCCAAAAAAGGGCGCGAATACTACCACATCAGCTACCTTTCTGCCAATTCGCCCTACCGATTTAATTAACCACCCGCAAGTTTTATTTTTATTTTTTTTGGAATCACGAACCTTTTATCCGCAGCGAGGGCAATAAAAAAGCCGCTGAAAACAGCGGCTTCTTTATACTTTTCAGTAATTTAATGTGTTTATCTACGAAAGCACTAAGCTTTTCGATAAAACCGGTTTTGCCGCGAGTGCTTACCGATAGTGGTTTAACCGCTCCCACAATTGGCTTCCGACACCCATAAGTTTTTCGACGAACGGCTTCTTACCATGGAACTTTAACTGCAATAAGTCGCATTCTTTGCTCGCCTGCAATAAGTAATCGTCACTGGTCAGCAATTCATCAACTAGCTGTAAGTCGACGGCCTGCTGGCCGTACCAGTGTTCGCCGGTTGCTACTTTTGAAACATCAACCTGTTGCCGGTATTGGCTAATGAAATCCTTAAACAGCTCATGAGTTTCTTCCAGCTCAGCCTTAAACTTCTGTCGGCCTTCAGGAGTGTTCTCGCCGAACACTGTAAGCGTTCGCTTGTACTCACCAGCGGTTAGCACTTCGTAATCGATATCATTTTTCTTCAATAGCTTATTGAAGTTAGGCAGCTGAGCGACAACGCCAATAGAACCGATAATGGCGAAAGGAGCGGCAACAATTTTGTCCGCCACACAGGCCATCATATAGCCCCCGCTAGCAGCTACTTTATCCACTACGGCGGTCAACGGAATGCCCGCGGTGCGAATTCGCGCCAGCTGCGACGCAGCCAAACCATAGCCATGGACCATTCCGCCCGGGCTTTCGAGCTTCACTACCACTTCATCTTCCGGCGTGGCGACCTGCAATATGGCAGTAACTTCTTCGCGTAGCTGCTGTACCTCTGAAGCCCGGATATCACCGTCGAAGTCCAGTACGAACACTCTTTTGCGATTTTCAGGCTCTTTCTGCTTAGCCTTCAATTTTTCCTTTTTCCTCTCAGCCTTGTGCCGCTCTTTAAGTACGGCTGCGGGTAACAGCTGTTGTTCGACGGCTGCTTTTAACCGATCGTAACGGTCATTGAGAGGCTTGATTTCAAGACGCTCATCGTCAACGTGCCGTTGGCGCACTACCGCGGCAGTGATGGCGATCAACACAGCGACAAAAGCCACTACCACGGTAACGGCTTTGCCTAAAAAAGTAAGGTATTCGAACAAATATTCCAAGATGACGCCTTTATAGTATTTGTATACTGTGCGCTGCGGAACGCGGGTGCGCAGCAGCAAATAAGTCGCGCATTGTGATGATAGCGCCGATGAGTAGCAAGCCCGAGCCACCTAACCAGCAGGAAACTACATTGCCCTCAACAACCAAAACACCGTTTTTCATTAATGGCCCGGCAGGCCAATTGCAAGCAGAGCTATTGCGGCCCGAGGCTAGCGACGGTAGTTCCGTAGCGCTGGTTTTACACCCGCACCCACTGTTTCAGGGCACGATGGATAATAAGGTAGTTACTACCGTGTGCCGCGCGTTTACTGACTTAAACATTGCCACTCTGCGCTTTAATTTTCGCGGCGTGGGCAGCAGCGAGGGCCAGCATGATAATGGCCAGGGTGAACAAGAAGATGCTGCGACAGCAGCGAGCTGGCTGGCTGCTGAGTTTCCCGATAGCAAACTGCTATTGGCGGGCTTCTCATTCGGCGCTGCAACCGCAATTCGGGTTGCTGACCGAACCAACGCAAGCAAACTGATTAGCTGCGGCGTTCCAGCCGCTTACTTCGTTGATGAACAACCCACGGTAAGCTGCCCGTGGTTAGCGATACACGGCGAAGCTGATGATGTAGCACCCTGGCCTGCCGCCAAAGAATGGCTGAGTGCAAGGCCTGAGCAGCCGAAGATTATCAGCAAGGCCGAAGTTGGCCATTTTTTCCACGGTGAACTCGGCTGGCTACGTGACGAAGTGAAAGCCTTCGCAGGCTAGCAACAGCGTTAGCAGGCAACAAAAACAACAAAGCCCGCTAGCGCGGGCTTTGTTGTCATCCAAATTGTTATTCAAGCTCGTCCAAATAACAGCCTAGCGTAGCGCGTCTTTAACGCGGGCGAATACGTCGTCAATATCACCCACGCCCTCAACCTTAACCACCTTACGCTGTGCGTCGTAGTAGCCGATAACCGGACGGGTTTGCTCGTTGTAAATTTCTACACGGTGACGCACGGTTTTTTCGTTGTCGTCGGCGCGCTTAATCAGGTTGTCCGAATCACATTTATCACAAACACCCTCTTTAGCCGGTGGCGAGAAGAAGTCGTTATACATCTGTCCACAGTTGCCACAGGTTAGACGACCGCTAATACGCTTAATGAGTAACTCGGCATCAACGTCGATAAGCAACGCATGACCTAAGGGGTGATGCATTTCATCGAAGATATTATCTAGCGCGCGCGCTTGCGGAATAGTGCGCGGAAAACCATCAAAGATAAAACCATCCTTAGTATCGTCGTCCTTCATACGCTCAGCAATCATGCCGATAATGATGTCATCGGCGACCAGGTCACCGTTATCCATCGCCACTTTGGCGCGCTTACCTAACTCGGTACCGGATTTAACCGAGGCACGCAGCAAGTCACCGGTAGAAATTTGCGGCACGCCGTAATGCTCCACCATCAGTTTTGCTTGTGTCCCTTTACCCGATCCGGGTGCTCCCAACAGAACTACTCGCATGCTTTAACCTCGCATTGTTTTTTATAAATTGACCCAGCAGTACCCAGCAATCGCTGACAATCGGGCACTAAAAATTAGTCGCCGACCAATACAATTGATCAAGCAAGCGGCGTACTTTGTCTGAGCAGACCATGCAAGTCAATTCAAGCGCCCCAGATGCAGCCATGGGCACTTTCCGCTATCCTTCGCGCCCGCTGGCGAATCGCCAGCCACAGGGGTGGCAACGCGCCGCCATTGAACCGGTTACTTGGAGAACTTTGCATGTCGGTGAAGAACGCGTTTTATGCGCAATCTGGCGGTGTTACAGCAGTTATTAATGCCTCTGCGGCAGGCGTTATTGAAACAGCCCGCGCCCACAGCGATAAAATTGGCACCGTATACGCTGGCCAGAACGGCATTATTGGCGCGCTAACCGAAGAACTAATCGACACCTCCGAAGAAAGCGCTGACGATATTGCCGCGCTGAAAACCACTCCCGCAGGCGCCTTCGGCAGCTGCCGCTACAAGCTCAAGAGCCTGGAAGCGAATCGAGCCGAATACGAGCGCCTGATTGCAGTGTTTAAAGCCCACAACATCGGCTACTTCTTTTACAACGGTGGCGGCGACTCGGCTGACACCTGCCTCAAGATCAGCCAGCTCGCTGAAACCATGGGCTACCCGATTCAGGCAATCCATGTACCCAAAACGATGGATAACGACCTGCCGCTAACCGACTGCAGCCCTGGCTTTGGCTCGGTAGCAAAGTACACCGCAGTTTCTATTCGTGAAGCGGGCTTCGACCTCGCGTCGATGGCGAAAACATCGACCAAAGTATTTATTCTGGAAGTCATGGGTCGCCATGCCGGCTGGACTACCGCTGCCGGCGGTCTGGCTGCTGAGAACGACGGTGACGCACCACACATTCTGCTTTTCCCGGAACGCGCCTTCGACAAGGCCAAATTCCTGGCCCGCGTCGATGAATGCGTTAAAGATCATGGCTACTGCACCATCGTCGCATCAGAAGGCACACGCTACGACAACGGCGACTTTCTTGCCGACACCGGTAAGGTCGACGCCTTTGGCCACAAACAGCTCGGCGGCGTTGCAACAGTATTGGCAGGAATGATCGGCAACGAACTAGGCCTGAAATACCACTACGCCATTGCCGACTATCTAATGCGCTCAGCCCGCCATATCGCTTCAAAAACCGATTTGGACCAAGCCTATGCGGTGGGTAAAGCCGCCGTTGAAGCAGCCATCGACGGCAAAAGTGGCATTATGATTAGTATCGAGCGCGACAGCGATGTGCCCTACACCTGGCACACCGGCGAAGCGCCACTGGACCAAGTGGCCAATGTCGAAAAAGAAATGCCCGACAATTTCATTAGCGACGACGGCTTCCATATCACCCAAGCCTGTCGCGACTATTTGAGCGGCCTGATTCAAGGCGAAAGCTACCCGCCTTATAAGAACGGCCTGCCGCAGTACGTAGTATTGAAAAAAGTGCTGGCCGGGAAAAAGACCGGCAGTACTTTCACTGTTTAACATGAACCGTTAACGTCGGTTTTTTTGAGACCAAAAAATTACATTCCCTAGCAAATAACGAAACATTTAACGAAGAGGTAAAGACCATGGGCTACGAAACACTAACTCCCGGTAAAAATGCACCGGACGAAATTGTTGTTGTCATCGAGATTGCCGCTGGCGGCGACCCGGTAAAATACGAAGTAGATAAAGATTCAGGCTGCCTGATGGTTGACCGCTTTATGAACGTTGCCATGCACTACCCGGCCAACTACGGCTACGTGCCGGCTACCTTGTTTGATGATGGCGACCCGGTTGACGTACTGGTTCTGACCCCCTACCCGGTAGTACCTGGCTCGGTCATTAAGTGTCGTCCGGTTGCGGTACTGCAAACCGAAGATGAAGGCGGCAACGACGCCAAGATTTTGGCCGTACCGACTGACAAAGTCAGCACCGGCTACTATAAAGACATGAAAGATCTGGCCGACGTGCCTGAGCGTCTGCAGAAAGAAATCACCCACTTCTTCGAGCGTTATAAAGATAACGAAGACGGCAAATGGGTGAAGGTTTCTGGCTGGGAAGACTGCGCTGCCGCCAAAGCAGCCATTCAGAAATCTATTGACCAGTACAAAGGCTAGATTTATTAGCTAGTTTAGTGAGTTGACTAACCGGGTTACGTAAGTGGCCCATTTAGTAGCCGCTCGACAAAAAAACCGCGAAGCCTGTCGGCGACGCGGTTTTTTATTATCGATAGCTAGTTGTTACAACGCTACTTAAACTCAGCCTGAGCCAATTGTGTACCAAGGCTTTCATTAGTGTAACGCTTGCTGAAGCGATCGGTGGCAATACCCAAGTCCGCCGGCGAGTACCAAATGACACCCGGCTCACTATATGCCAACTCAAACAAACGAGGCGGGTCAGGCTGGCGAATATTCGGCAATGGCTCTTCGATGGTCGCCAGATTCACCCAACTAGACACTGTCCAGGCGAGAATAATCGATAACAACACGCCGACCATCATCACCATCACGCCGGCAACTAAGTTAGTCCGCTCGTTTTTCTCGACCATCTCCATACCCTGGCGGTGATGCCTGCCCAGAGGACCAAGTCGGCTTAGTGTGGAACCGTTAACACTAGCCATTAGCATTATTGAATCAGAGTGCGGCGACATGGGCATACCCGGTGAAAAGTCATGGCGTTAACACGTCGTGTTCACGTATCAACTTAATGAATCACAGTGTAAACCCCGCGCAATGTCGCGAAACTGCCGTTAATCCCCAACAGCGGGCCAGCTATCAGCTCAAGGTAAATGGCTCAGGTCAAACGGCCGTTTTAACCGAACCAACGGCGAAAATGATCGCCCCCCCATACTCAAAACCCAATCGCGGCGGCAGAGTGCTGCGTTGGTAACCGGCAACGGGCGCTGTCCCGCAAATTCTGCTGAATATCAGCTGTTTTTCTATTCGCCCGAAGCACGCTCCAATATCGCGCTCCGCCACGCCAGGGCTTAACGGGCTTTTTAGTACCGTCGCTCACATAGGCACTAATCACGCCATCTTCGGCTACCCAACGGCTAAGAATACGCACCGCGCAACGAATGTTTTCGTCAGGGTTGTGCAATTGTTCGGCTTGCCGAATACCGCAACCGTAACCATTCGCGCTTTCTTGCGACAACTGCAACAAACCGCGACTAACCACTGGCTTACCGAAGCGATCATTAAAACGCTCAACATGCCGTGCCTGCGGGTTGTGGCGGCTCTCATGCACTGCCATAGCCGCCAACAAATCAGCCCAAAAACTCAGCCGTTCATAGCCATTCAACCGTGGCCAAGCCGGGCAATATTCAGCAATATCAGCGGGTTCTGAAAATATTAGCGGTACGCCTTCGTTAAGCAACGTGGCTTCAGCCGACTGCTGATAGCGGGCGTTTTGCCATTGCCATGCCTGCCGTTGCGGTACCACCTTTCGATGCTGCTGCGATGGCGGCACCATTGGAGCTTCAACAACACCGGGCCTGACTTCGCCCTGGGGCACAGAACTTACCGGTTCAGCGGAACCGATGCGGGTGTTACCCGCAAGCTCGGCGTCAGCAGGGGCTACCGGTGCCACAGTACAAGCAGCGACAGCTATCACCGCCACACCCATTGCGATAGCAGGAACGATTCGTAACATTAGCCGGGTGGCCAGGTCAGCTCACGGCCGCCCAAAATGTGCATATGTAAATGGAACACTGTCTGCCCTGCTTTCTCACCGTTGTTAACGATTAATCGAAAAGCATCGCCATAGCCCTCAGCCGTCGCAATTTCACCGGCTTTAAGCAATAAATGGCCAAGCAACATCTGGTCCGTCGGCTCGCTATCCGCAACCTTCGGAATGGGCTTTTTTGGTATCAGCAAAATATGCATCGGCGCCTGCGGCGCTATATCTCTAAACGCCAGGCACTGCTCATCTTCGTAAACAATATCGGCGGGGATATCACGGTTAATAATCTTACTAAACAGCGTTTCGCTCATCAGAAAATCCTCAGAAGTTTTGCCTGTCAATGCTAGCTATAACTGTCGACTGCTCAACGCCCAGTTATGCCTGCCGAGCATAGTAGCGAATGAACCCGGCTGAAACATTACGCTTGTCGGCGGTTTGTTAAGTTTGTTAGTGACAACAGCGGCTTAGCGATTTTGAGCTTTACACTAGCTTTCATTAGCTATCACTGGCCCGCACTGAATGCGCCGGTGGCAGCAACCACAATCACAGCTGTGCCATAGGAATTCTTGTATGGCACCGAACTGCAGTGTTGACGATAAGCCAACCCTGATTAGCATCAAATAATAGCAACCGCGTAGGGCATAAAAATGAATGACAGTAGCAATCTGGACCTAAAACCAATTTCGGACAGCACCCGACTACGCCTTGCGACCGGCAGCTATACCTTGCTTTTGGACGGTCATCAGACTGACGCCAGCCCCACTGTTTACCCGAGTTACGGCATTGCCCGGGTAGAAGCCCACCTGCGGACGCTGGAGGCAATTGAATTAGCCGCAGAGCATCGCCTCGCCGTACCTTATCGCCACGAACTGCAAGTCGTTCGCCAGCGCTGTGCCGATGACCTGGAAGCCTGGGCTTTGCACGGTTTCAGAGGCGACATTGAGCCGATGTTCAGCGCTGCTACCCGCGCTATTCACCCACTAATGCTGCAGCGTGCGGGCATAGCTGCCGCCCGATACCTACTAGCCGGGGAGCCAGCACCATTCCATACGTTAAATGACGAATTATTAAGCGAATACATCCGAACCAACCTATCCGGCCTCAGCCACGATGTTGCAGATGCCCGGGTGTTGTTGCGCGACTGGATGCACGGCAAAGCGATTCGGGCATTAGCCGCCCGCTACCCGGAATTTCACTACCAGCCGGTCGAAGTAGCAGTACCCCAGCAGCAATGTAGCCGCGCCAGTGTCGCTAGTATTTCAACCAAAATCAGACAACTGCTGCGCTGGTACGTTGGCTCAGACACCCACGAAATTACCCGCAACTTTGCCAGCAAAGACGACTGGCGGATGCTGATGGCCAGCAGCGAGTTCCTGCCTGGCATAGCGGCAAACAAACTAAAAAGTGAGACACAGCAGCTACTCGAAGCCGCCAACATTGTTAATGGCATCGACTGCGAACGCCGACACGACCGCGAAAAGCTGCAGCAAGCTGCCCTCCACTGGACACAATGGGGCTTATGGTCGCAGCAGTTAACTAGTCACTAAGCGCCATCACCGTATCGCCCAACGCAATATCGCCGCCGGTAAGCACTCTGGCGGTAATCCCACCGTGGCCCCGGGTCGCGTTATAGCCGCCGGGGCCGAAGTACTCTTCCATGCGGGAACAGGGGTGGCAGAGCCCGGTGTATTCCAGC
>CAJQNE010000175.1 GCA_905479545.1 uncultured Gammaproteobacteria bacterium
ATAACTACTTCGCGTAGCGAAGGGACTGAAACCGGATGTAATCCACGCTCACTCACCGTCATTGAACGGCGTAGCCGCTGTGCAGGTTGGTAAAAAACTCGGCATTCCGGTGGTGTACGAAGTACGGGCATTCTGGGAAGACGCTGCGGTAGACCACGGCACCAGCCAGGAAAACGGCGCACGCTACAAACTTACGCGAAGTATGGAAACCTGGGTGCTCAAACGCGCTGATGCAGTCACCACCATTTGCGAGGGGCTGCGTAGCGAGATGATCGGTCGCGGTATTGCCGAAAGCAAAATTACCGTCATTCCCAACGCCGTAGATTTAAACCAATTCAGCGATATTCCATCAGCGGATACTAAACTGCGACAATCACTAAACCTGAAAGGCTGCACCGTACTCGGCTTTATCGGCTCGTTTTATGCCTACGAAGGTTTAGCAACACTGATAGAAGCTATGCCCGGCATTCTGCAGCGCCACCCAAAGGTTCGGCTATTGCTGGTCGGCGGCGGCCCGGAGAACGACAAGCTACGCAAAATGGTAAGCGAGCTGGGGTTGCAGGAGGCGGTGAAATTTACCGGTCGTGTGCCGCATAGCGAAGTAATGCGTTACTACAGTCTGATGGACATTATGGTGTACCCACGCGAGCCAATGCGGTTGACCGAATTAGTGACACCATTGAAGCCATTAGAAGCAATGGCGCAGCAAAAGTTAGTGCTGGCTTCAGATGTTGGCGGCCATAAAGAGCTGATCCGGGATGGCGAAACCGGCTGGTTGTTTTCTGCCGGAGACAGCAGCGCTTTGGTCGAAAAAATTGGCGTCGTGTTAAAGCAGAAGCGGAGCTGGAACAAGGTCCGTAAGAACGGCCTGAGCTACGTTAAAGCCGAGCGAAACTGGCCGGTTAGTGTTGGTAACTATCAGCAGGTCTACCCGAAGCTGGTGAGCAGGAAAGGTTAACGTCGGTTTCTAAACGCCTGATAGGTTTCACTATTGTCTGAATCGTGGTTTAGCAAAATTGGAAGAGTCGAAGCGAAAGCTGAGTGCACTGTTTCATTAGCTCAATTGAGGCATTAACTCGGCATTGAACACTACGTTGAGACTGACCCAGCCAGAATTCATTCAGGAAGGGAAAGGTACTGGGCTTTCGATATCGACAGTGGTTTTTTGCTCGCTTTTCAGTATCAGGATTCTATAGAAAAGCTGATTATCGGCACCAATTCAGATGAAGAATTACACCAAAAACTTCGTCAACGCTTTATATCAATTCCAACCCAGCCCGTTAGTGGGCTAATGTGGGAAGAAACTTAGCGTATTTCCCAGCGAGGCCCAGCTCTATAAAAATGGGGAAGAAACCACTGAAGCAGAATTAATACGCGGCTTAATAAGCCCGATCCTCGACAGCCGCTGAGTCGGGCCGATGATCGCGGTACATTTTCTCTGCCCATTCGACCGCAGGATGGCCTGCCCAAAGCCCCACCCACGCCTGCAATTCCGGCGGTCGTGGCAACGGCGCGGCGGCGGGCGTTCCTTCGGCAAGGCTGGTTGGCATAACAACCGCTGCAGCTGCCAGATCGGCAACTGTAAACTGCTCGCCAATCAGGTAGCCATGCTCGTTAATGTTAGCCGCCAACCAGTCTAACGCTTCGCCAACGATTTGCTGCGATGCAGCCGAGCGTTTAGCAGTAATTCCCATGCTTAGCCGCATTATCATTTTCACGAGCCCGAAAAACCGGCGGTAGCGTTGCTGCTGTGTTACTGGATAGCCCTGCGAGATTAGCGACGCGGCATAATCATTGTTCTTCAGCAGCGCGTAAAACATTGCGCGGCGAATGTGCGGCCCCCATTTCCTGCAACGGTCGCGAATTTCGATGGCCCGCTGCCTCTCCACTGCGTCTGGCGGATACAGCCGTGGCTCCGGCCACTGCTCTTCGATGTAATCCAGCACCCGAGCTGAATCACAAACCAACTGCCCCCGATGACGGAATACCGGCATGCTGGTTTGCCGCGCCAGCCTAAGAATTTTCGGCGCATGCGGGCCGGGCAGCACCGATTGGCGAATATGCGGCACTGACTTAAAATCCAACGCCCAGCGGGACATTTCCGGATACATGGAAAAGCGCATCTGGAAAAGTTCGGGCAACGGCGTCGTCGATAGGTCGGGCACAGGAATTTCCACAGCTGAGAATAAATATGTTAAGCATCATATTTATACACTGTATGATGGTCAACATATTTTCATATAAAAGCGTAATGCCAAACTCACCATCCCCTAAAAAGCTCGCGACCCGGAACCGAATCCTGGACGCCGCAATGCCGCTATTCTTGCAGCACGGCTATGAAGGCGTTTCCATCGACCAGCTCATGGCGGCAGCCGAACTAACGCGCGGCGGTTTCTACGCTCACTTTAAATCCAAACAGGATTTATTCGCTGCAATGCTGGGGCAAGACTATGGTCTGCCGAAAAAGCTACGGCAAGCGCGCCTCGGCGAACTGGGCCCTGACATAAAACCCGAACACGCAATGGCCTATTATCTGTCGCCGGAAAATCGCCACGAAATTAGCCGCAGCTGCCCGATGGCATCACAGGCATCCGATGTAAGCCGCGGCGGGGAGCCGGTGCGGCTGGCGTATACCGAGCAGCTTAAGTCGCTGGTTGTCGAATTACAAAAGCACACACCCGACCGGGCGACCGCTTTAGTTACAGCAGCGACGGCGGTGGGTGCAGTGTCTATCGCCAGCGCATTGAACGACGAGGCCTTAGCCGAAGAATTG
>CAJQNE010000176.1 GCA_905479545.1 uncultured Gammaproteobacteria bacterium
CACTGGTGTTTCGATGAGGGTTTTACCGAGCGATTGAAAATGTTCATCGACAATTTGCTGCTGCCGCTTGGTGGTTAAGTGCGGTAAACACAGCTTTACGTTCACTTCAGCGGTATGGCGGCGGCCAGGAGCCAGCCGCTGCAGCGCCTCGCCTAGCGCGGCACCAGCTCGCATTCGGGCACTATGTGGCAGCAGCGCTATGGCCCGCAATTGAACAACTAGCGCCAGACTGGGCCAGTGTTTGGGATTGAGCAGTAACTTAGCGGTCGAGTCGGCATTCTTCATGACGATAGCTTAATGGTTTCACCGCCGAAAACTAGCTAAAGCGCCATGGAGGTCGTGCTAGCATTTGCCTGTGGAGCACTGACGAATAACGCCAGCGCCCGTCCGAATAGCTCGTTTCTTTAAGCCTGGTACCCCAGCAGCAATTTATGTCTATAACTGTTCCGAATTTTTCCGCCTCACGTGTTTTAGTGGTGGGCGATGTGATGCTCGACCGCAGCTGGCACGGCGCTACTAACCGTATTTCGCCTGAAGCACCTGTGCCGGTTGTGCATGTTGGTCAGCAGCAGGATGTACCCGGTGGTGCCGCTAACGTTGCGCTCAACGTCGCGTCTCTCGGTGCCGCGATTTCGCTAGTCGGTGCAATAGGTGGCGATGAGGCGGGCGAAATACTGACCGCGACGGTCAGCCAGCACGGCGTAAATAGTCAGCTGGTGGTCGCCCCCGGCGTTTCTACTATTACCAAACTGCGCATGATGAGCCGCCGCCAACAACTTCTGCGGGCTGATTTTGAAGATTCGCCTGCGGGTTATAACGTTGCCGAACTGGTTGAGCGGGCTAAGTCGCTGCTGCCGGGCGTGTCGGTAATGGTGCTCTCTGATTACGCCAAAGGTGTTCTCACTGACCCGCAGCCGTTTATTAAGGCGGCGAGGGCTGGCAACGTTGCTATCGTTATTGATCCCAAAGGCGCTGATTTCAGCCGCTATCGTGGCGCGACGTTGCTAACGCCGAATATGAGCGAATTCGAAGCGGTAGTGGGACCCTGTGCTAATGATGAGGATATTGTTACTAAGGCCCGGAAACTGATCGAAAAGTTTGATCTGCAAGCTATGTTAGTTACCCGCAGCGAGCAGGGTATGAGCCTTATTCCGCGTGAGGGCGAGCCACTGCATTTGCCAACTCGTGCGCAAGAGGTGTACGACGTAACCGGCGCAGGCGACACGGTAATTGCCACATTGGCAGCTTCCATGGCGGCCGGTGAATCTATGTCGCAGGCCGCGGTGTTAGCTAACGCGGCTGCGGGCATCGTGGTGGCGAAGACCGGCACCGCCAGCATTACGGTTGATGAGTTACGTGCAGCGGTGCGGCCTCATCGGGCCTATCGCGGTGTAATGACTGAAGATGAGGTGCGGCAGGGTATGGTGAAAGCCCGCGCCGATAACGAGAAGGTTGTGTTCACCAACGGCTGCTTTGACATCCTCCACGCTGGCCATGTCAGCTACTTAGAACAGGCGCGGGCGCTGGGCGATCGATTGATTGTCGCGGTAAATAGCGATGCTTCTGTAGCGAGATTAAAAGGCGACGACCGGCCACTGAACAGCGTTGAGGACCGCATGGCGGTACTAGCGGGCTTGGCCAGTTGCGATTGGGTAGTGCCATTCGAAGAAGATACCCCCGCACGACTGATTGGCGAATTGCTGCCGGATGTTTTGGTAAAAGGTGGTGATTACCAACCGGATGAAATTGCCGGTGCCGAGGCAGTCATTGCCAATGGCGGTAGCGTTGAGGTGTTGGGTTTTCTCGACGGCCGCTCAACTACTAAGTTGATCAATCGCATTAAGGAACGCTAATGCGGTGGTTTTATAACTTAGTTTTTTATGGACTTGCGCCGATCATTCTGCTGTACATGTTATGGCGTTCGATTAAACAGCCTGCTTATCTGCGCCGTTGGCGTGAGCGCTACGGTTTTGCTGAAATAAAGCCTCTCCCCAACGGCTTGTGGGTTCATGCTGTATCAGTGGGCGAATTTCAGGCCGCGTTACCGCTTATTCAAGCATTACAAGCCAGGTACCCGGAACGCGACATAACCGTTACTACTATGACGCCCACTGGCTCAGAGCGGGTGCGTGATGTGCTCGGCGATAGCGTGCACCATTGCTACCTGCCGTACGATTACCCGTTCGCCGTAAGGCGTTTTCTACGACAAGTTCAGCCTGCGGTGTTGATAGTGGTAGAAACCGAAATTTGGCCAAACTTGTTTTATTACTCTCACAGACGCAGCGTGCCAATATTGATGGCCAGTGCGCGCTTGTCACTAAAATCGGTGAACGGCTATATGCGTATTCCCGGACCTAGCCTGGTGAAGAAAACGCTCGCGCTTGTAGAACTCATTGCAGCGCAAGGTCCTGCCGATGTGCAACGCTTTAGCGCCTTGGGTGCTCAGCCCGAAAAAATAGAAGCGGTTGGCAACATTAAGTTTGATGTAAATCTCGGCGCTGAATTGCCTGGTAAAGGTCTCGACCTGCGCGCTGGCTGGGGTGAGGGTAGGCCGGTGCTGGTCGCTGGCAGCACTCACGAGGGTGAAGAATCCATTATTCTTGATGCCTTCCGAGCTATCAGAGCGATGCATCCAACGCTGTTGTTGGTGATGGTGCCGCGTCACCCGCAACGCTTTGATGCGGTTGCCACGTGGCTGGAACGTAGTGAGTTTGCGTTCGCCCGCCGCAGCCTCAGCCAACTTTGCTGCGATGAGAAAGACATTTACCTGATTGACACCCTCGGCGAACTTAACCTGTTTTATGCCGCCTGTGATATCGCTTTTGTCGGTGGCAGTTTAGTGCCTGTTGGCGGCCATAATTTGCTGGAACCGGCAGCGCTGGGTAAGCCCGTATTGTCCGGCCCACTATTGGCCAACTGCATCGATATTGCCGAGCTGATGGAAGACCGCAATGCGCTGCGCATTATTAACAATGCCGACGAGTTTGCCGCTACGGTGATCGATTTGCTCAGTAACGACGATTTGCGTC
Source organism: uncultured Gammaproteobacteria bacterium (assembly GCA_905479545.1). Classification (GTDB taxonomy): domain Bacteria; phylum Pseudomonadota; class Gammaproteobacteria; order CAJQNE01; family CAJQNE01; genus CAJQNE01. The sequence goes on from CAJQNE010000176.1 coordinate 3,030, forward strand.
ATGCTCTGGGTCAACGGGCTCAGCAAATGGTGGCCGAAAATCGTGGCGCGGTAGATCGCCTGGTTGAGCGGGTTGCAGAGGCGCTGGCGTAGGCAGTGATGTACTGCGAAGAGTGTTGATAAAGTAGGTTGTTAAGCCAGTAACAAGACAGACTGGTTCAGAGCGGCGACGGAATGCCCAAGCCCGGCACGCGCTTCCAAGATTGCTGCGCTACGTTCAAAACAGTCGAGCCAAGGAAGGTTTCCCACAAGCGTTCGTGCCGAGTCATTCGACGAAGAACGTAGCAAACCCTTCGGCGAGCTTAGAGCAATCGGTTTTTTTGCAAAAAACTTACCGATATTCTTAGGGATATCGCCTACGTCATTAATTAGAAGTTTGTTATTAGCCGCGAGAACTAGGCGGCAGTAGCGCTAATGGCGTTATTTGCTGGCTAAAATCTTCGATTACCTGACGGTCTAGTTGGCCGACCGCCTGCAGCAAGCCGAGTTGTGCCAGCAGGTGCTCATACCGGGCACGGGAATGGTCGGTACGGGCACGTAATAGGGTGCTGCGGGCGTTCAGTACATCTACGGTGGTACGGATGCCGACTTCAGCACCCGCTGTAGTGGCTTCTAAGGCTATTTCTGCCGAGCGTAATGCTTTGTCGAGCGCTTGCTGCTGGGCTTTTGCTGAATCTATCGACAGCCAGTTTTGCCGGACTAATCGCTCGACTTGGCGGCGTACCACTTCCTCCGTTTCATTAGCGCTGCGGGCTAGCAGTTGGGCTTCGTCTACTTCGGCAGCCACCTGGCCGCCAGAAAATACTGGCAGCTCGAACTGCACGCCGTAGACGTTGGCGCGTTGCTCGTTGCCAACCGGAGAGTCGGCGGTATCGGCCTGGTTGTGTTGAGCGAACAAATTTACGATGGGGTAGTGACCGGCTTTTTTAACCCGCACATTCGCCTGAGCGGCAGCGGTGCGGCTGCGGGCTTCGGCGAGCGCCGGGCTGCTGCCTTCTGCGACTGTCAGCGCCTCTTCAACAGAAGCGAAGCGCAGCGGCGGTACGCGCTCGCTAATATCGGGTATCGAACTAATTTGGCGGCCAGTGAGTTCACGTAACCGTTCCAGCGCCAGTTGTTTGGCTTGCTCCGCCCGGAGGTTGTCGGCGCGAGCCAAATCGTGGCGGGCACGGGTTTCTTCCAGCATTAACCTATCGCCATCGCCAAGGTCGTACCTTGCCTGAGCGACATCTAATTGCTTGGCAAGCGCTTTCAATTCAGCCCAGTTGAAGGCTGCCCGCTCTTTGGTCGCAGCGAGCTCAAACCACGCCTGAGCGGCGTTAAAGAGTAACTCTTGCTGGTTACTCGCCAATTGCCAGTTGGCGCCGACAATACCTGCGTTTACCTGCTTAAGTGCAGCAATGGCCTGGCCGTTATAAATAGATTGATTCAGCGTCAGTGATAGCTGGTCGGAGCCGTAACTGGCAGAAAACGGTGGTTGGAATCGACTGTTATCAACATTCACATTTTGACGTTGCAGCGTGTAGCTAAACCGAAGTTGTGGAAGCAACAGTGCTTTAGCCTGGCGGCGCTGAGTAGTGGTTGCATCGCGTTGAAAACGCGCGGCAGCTAATTGCGGATTGCGGGTCAGTACCAAATCGGCCACTTCAAGCAGTGTTTCAGAACTCGCCGGGCTACTGAATGTCATAACCGAGAGTGCCAGTAGAGACAGTGTGCAGCGAGAAAAAACTGATGGGGTAGGTGACTTGCGTCTCATAATCCTGTTGATCTTGGTAGCGTGGTGTTAGTTGGGCTGATCTTACGTGTAAACTCTTACCACATCTAAACTCACGTGAATTCGCGAAATGCGGCGGCTTTGTCATCGAATCATGGCCACTGTCTATCGCGACCCCATTCCGCCTTTGAGGAAACCGCCATGAGCGCTGTCGCCGACGATATTCTGCAACGAACCACCCAACTCCGTACTGAAGTGTGCGAACCACTGCCGGGTTCAAAGAAAATTTACGTGCAAGGCAGTCGTCCGGATATTCAAGTGCCGATGCGGGAAATTGCCCAAACGCCGACGCATACCGATAAAGGCGTAGAAATTAATCCGCCAATTACCGTATACGATACCTCCGGCCCCTACAGCGACCCGAAAGCGACCATCGACTTGCAGGCCGGCTTGCCGGCTTTACGCGCCGGCTGGATCGCTGAGCGCGACGATACTGAATTGCTCGAAGGGCCAAGTTCGCGATTCGGCCAACAGCGTGCTGTTGACCCCGCGACGGCAAATCTACGTTTTGGCAACCCGCCAGCGCCGCGAGTCGCTAAAACCGGTAAAAACGTCTCACAGATGCACTACGCCAAGCAGGGCATCATCACGCCGGAAATGGAGTACATCGCTATTCGCGAAAATCAGAAGCTGCAATCGGTTACTGACGAAGGCCTGCTATTCCAGCACCCCGGCCAGGATTTTGGCGCGAGCATTCCTAAAGTTATTACCCCCGAATTCGTCCGCGACGAAATTGCACGTGGTCGGGCAGTAATTCCGATGAACATTAACCACCCGGAAATTGAACCGATGATTATCGGTCGCAACTTCCTGGTGAAGATCAACGCCAATATTGGTAATTCGGCGGTCACTTCGTCTATTGCTGAAGAAGTTGAAAAAATGGTCTGGTCCACCCGTTGGGGTGGCGATACCGTGATGGACTTATCGACCGGCAAAAATATTCACGAAACCCGCGAATGGATTCTGCGTAACTCGCCGGTACCGATTGGCACCGTGCCGATTTATCAGGCCTTAGAAAAAGTTGACGGCAAAGCCGAAGACCTGACCTGGGAAATTTTCCGCGACACGCTTATTGAGCAAGCCGAGCAGGGCGTCGACTACTTCACCATCCACGCCGGCGTGCGCCTGCCTTATGTGCCGATGACTGCCAAACGCGTCACTGGCATCGTTTCTCGAGGTGGTTCGATTATGGCCAAGTGGTGCCTGGCGCATCACACCGAAAGCTTCCTCTATACCAATTTCGAGAAAATCTGCGAAATTATGAAGGCCTACGATGTGACTTTCTCGCTAGGCGATGGCCTGCGCCCCGGCTCAGTAGCTGACGCTAACGATGAAGCTCAATTTGCTGAACTCAAAACCCTGGGCGAGCTAACCAAAATTGCCTGGAAGCACGACGTACAGGTAATGATCGAAGGCCCCGGCCACGTGCCCATGCACATGGTTAAAGAGAACATGGACAAGCAGCTGGAGGCCTGCGACGAAGCGCCGTTCTACACCCTCGGCCCACTAACCACCGACATCGCGCCCGGCTATGATCACATCACCTCCGGCATCGGCGCCGCCATGATCGGCTGGTTCGGCTGCGCCATGCTCTGCTACGTAACGCCAAAAGAACATCTTGGTCTACCGAACAAAGAAGACGTCCGCACCGGCATCGTCACCTACAAAATAGCCGCTCATGCAGCCGACTTAGCCAAAGGCCACCCCGGCGCTCAGGCGTGGGACGACGCGTTGAGCAAGGCCCGCTTCGAGTTTCGGTGGGAGGATCAGTTCAATTTGTCCCTCGATCCCGAAACCGCGCGGGAGTACCACGACGAGACACTTCCCGCCGAAGGGGCCAAGTCGGCGCACTTCTGCTCGATGTGCGGCCCCAAGTTCT
>CAJQNE010000177.1 GCA_905479545.1 uncultured Gammaproteobacteria bacterium
AAAAATAATGCTATCGCACCCACCGGGTGTTCTTTGTGAAGAAGAGGCAGCGGCCATGTTGTTTATCAGCAAGCGCACATTGGCTCGAAGGCTGAAATTGGAAAACAGCAGTTTCCAAAAAATTCGGGACGAAATAATGTCGCAGCAAGCCAGTAGTTATTTGCGTGATAGTGATATGTCGGTGAATACGATTGCCGCACTCCTTAATTACCACGATGGCTCCAACTTCCGGCGGGCATTTAAGCGCTGGTTTGAGATGTCTCCGGATGAATACCGTAAACAGTTATTAGGTTCAAATTAAAACCCTCCTTGGATTCACACTTTAACCACAGATAGGATTTAATACGCAAGTTACTGGCGATGTTTACTCAACAGCACTGGCGGTGAGTATTCACTAACTTTGAAGATCAGTGTGCAAGTCGACGGCTATACGCACGATATAACGGACAGTTAAACTAAGCCACTAACCAGGCTGCTTCATCAACCGCGAGGGGTGATTTATAGCCCAGCGTTTCATGGATTCGGTAGTTGAAGCGTGAGCTTGAGTGGACAGCATTTATATATTAATATTCGGATATCTACATATCAATATACAAAGGTGCAACAGTGATTGAACCCGCCCAGCTCTTTAAATGCCTGTCCGATGACACGCGACTGCACGCCACTTTGCTAATTTACCTGGAAGGTGAGCTGTGCGTTTGTGAGCTGATGGAAGCGCTCAATGACAGTCAGCCAAAAATTTCTCGCCATTTGGCTCAGTTACGCCAATGCGGGATTCTGGCTGATGCTCGCCGAGGGCAGTGGGTCTTCTACTCTGTTGAAAAGAATCTTCCTGCCTGGGCTTCTGAAATATTGGCCAGTGGAAGCAAAGCCAGCGAGAAAGCCCTGGCTACTTTTCAAACAAACCTAAAGGCGATGAAAAATCGCCCTCAATGCTGCTAATTAGCCCACTTTCAGGACTCTGATCTATGAAGATTCTCTACATCTGCACTCATAACCGCTGCCGCAGCATTTTGAGTGAAGCGATTACTAACCATATGGCAGGGGGTAGGCTTGAGGCCATCAGTGCAGGCAGTCAGCCTGCTGGAGAAGTTCATCCTCTTTCTTTGAAATACTTAGCAGAAAAGGGCATTTCAATAAAAGGGTTAACGAGCAAGTCGTGGGATGAGTTTGGTTCTGACCAACCGGATATTGTGGTGACTGTTTGTGATAGCGCCGCCAATGAGGCTTGCCCTGTTTGGTTCGGTAATACTGCAAAAGTGCATTGGGGCTTGCCTGACCCGTCAAAGCTTGAGGGCAGTGAGGAAGAAGTACGACAGGCTTTTTTTGCCGTGATAGAGACTATTGAGCAGCGCGTTCAAAAGCTTCTAGATTTAAACCTTGACGATGTTCCGAGAGATGATCGTCAACAGCTTCTCAGCAGCTTGGTGCAGGGGTAGCAGTTGTGGGAATATTCGAACGTTTTCTGACGGTATGGGTAGGTTTATGCATCGTTAGCGGTGTGGTGCTAGGCAGTTTTTTTCCTGGACTGTTTCAATGGTTCGCTTCCCTGGAAGTGGCACACGTCAATATTCCTGTCGCTATTTTCATTTGGGTAATGATTTACCCAATGATGATTCAAGTGGATTTTTCGTCCATCAAAGATGTGGGCAAAAAGCCAAAAGGTTTCTTACTGACCTTGGTTGTTAATTGGCTCGTTAAGCCGTTCACTATGGCTTTGTTGGGCTGGTTTTTCTTTAGAGTCGTGTTTGTTGACTTAGTTGATCCGCAAACCGCAACCGAATATATCGCGGGAATGATTCTGTTGGGCGTTGCACCCTGCACTGCGATGGTTTTCGTCTGGAGCCATCTAACCAACGGCGATGCCAATTACACGTTAGTTCAAGTGTCTCTTAACGATGTGATTATGATTTTCGCGTTTGCACCTCTCACCGCGTTCCTACTCGGAGTCAGCGATGTTATTGTGCCGTGGGGGACATTGTTGGTGTCCGTGGTGCTGTACGTCGTTATCCCACTTGTAGCGGGTGTTCTAACGCGGAAGGTGCTGGATTCCAAGCAAGACCACACACAGTTAAATCACTTTATCGAACGCCTCAAACCAATTTCTGTTGCCGGCTTACTGGCTACTGTGGTGTTGCTGTTTGGCTTTCAGGCCGAAACACTACTTGCAAATCCCTTAGTCATTGCGCTGATCGCCATTCCATTACTGATACAAAGCTATGGTATTTTTGTTATCGCTTACGGGGCCGCTAAAGCCATGAAGTTGCCGCATAACATTGCCGCGCCCGCTGCAATGATCGGTACATCCAACTTCTTTGAATTGGCAGTGGCCGTTGCAATTTCTTTGTTTGGTTTACAGTCGGGCGCAGCCTTGGCGACGGTTGTAGGTGTTTTGGTGGAGGTGCCTGTAATGCTGACATTAGTGGCTTTTGCTAACGGCACGCGCCACTGGTTTGATAAAGAGACGGCATGATGAAAAATACTATGCCGAATATCGATTTCGAGTCACTCAACGATATTGATGCGGAGTGCTTGCATAAGCCAATAGCCAGCGAGCACAAACCTAAGATTCTATTGCTCTATGGCTCTTTACGAGAACGGTCATTCAGTCGATTAGCCGTTGAAGAAGCCACACGTATATTAGACTACCTCGGAGCGGAAACGCGTACCTTTGACCCCTCCGGCTTACCCCTGCCAGACGATGCTGACGACCAACATCCGAAGGTGCAGGAGTTGCGGAAGCTGGCTGAATGGAGTGAAGGAATGGTTTGGTGTAGCCCGGAGCGACACGGAGCTATGACCAGCGTTATGAAAGCCCAAATTGATTGGATTCCTTTAGCGTTTCAGGGCGTGCGTCCCACGCAAGGTAAAACCCTAGCTCTGCTGCAAGTTTCTGGAGGGTCGCAATCGTTCAATGCCGTAAACCAAATGCGAATTCTTGGCCGCTGGATGAGGATGGTTACGATTCCTAACCAATCTTCTATCCCAAAAGCGTGGATGGAGTTCGACGACAATAATCGAATGAAACCATCCTCACTTTATGATCGAGTCGTTGACGTTATGGAAGAGCTAGTTAAATTTACGCTATTAACCCGTGATCGCAGCGATTACTTAGTGGATCGTTACTCTGAACGTAAAGAATCTGCTGAAAAATTTCGTTTGCGAATTGATCAACGCTCTATATAAACAGCTGTTGCAAAGCGAACCCCTAGTGAGGTTCGCTTATTTTATGCATAAGATTGTCTGGTTTCAAAATATCAGCAAGTGGAGAGACGCTTTCGGCCATATTCACTCAGCGCCAATTGTCGATGAGATCTACTGGCGACCAATAATGCTGTATTGACCGCCAGTGGTCAGGGTAACAGTCACCGGCGCTCGGCCTTTGTTTTTCCAATACCAGCCATGTGACCCGGCGAACGGGGCGGTGAATGTGCCACGAACCTCACTTGCGGTACTCACAGCATAACTCTCAAAAAATCCGCTGGTGTCCCCTTCGGGTTCTCCGTGAAAATCAAAAAACAGCAGCTCCCCATTGGTTTTCCAGGCGTACTTCATGGCGTTGTACTGGCCGATCTGAAATTTGTATTCCAGTGAGCCGGACGCGGGAATCACTATCGTGACGGAATCCTCAGTATAAGGTGGCTGCTCCGCTTTGTTTGCCGCGGGAGCAGCCGCTTCTGCCGATGATTTATTCAACGTGGTTAAGCCGAGCTTAGCGCCCACGCCTGTCGGGTCGATGCCGTACTCAGCCGGTAGAATGGCAATGAGCAGTGCGAGACTGGCCAATGCAGCGGCTATCGATGATGAGACCAACAGTGCCTTTCGGGAAAGTACGCTGTGCTCCAGTTCTTGACGGGTATCGCCAGTGGGTTCAGTTATGGTCATGTGGAAATTTCCTTAAATAGTTGCAAAGTAGCCGGTGAGCTGAAAGCCAAACAGCATAAGTCCGGCGCTCATCAACAGGGTGTTTGTTGCAGTCGCAAAATGCAGGAAGCTGGGATGCCGCCGCCAGGTAGCCAGCACGAGGAATATGATGGCGAGTGCGAAGAACTGGCCAATTTCCACGCCGACGTTGAAGGCAATCAAGTTGGTCAGCAGCCCGTCGGCAGGAATGTCGAACTCCTGTATTTTTGCCGCCAGACCGAAGCCATGAAACAGGCCAAAAATCAGCACGGCTAGTTTGGTATTGGGCTGCCTGCCAAATAGCCGCTTGAAGCCACCCAAATTGTCGAAGCCTTTGTACACCACCGATAAGCCAATAATGGCGTCGATGAGATAGGGGTTGATGGCAATATTAGCGAGCACGCCGGACATCAGTGTGATGCTGTGACCGATAGTAAAGAACGTGACGTAAATCAAAACATCGCGGGCACGAAGCAGAAAGAAGATTACTCCAACCAAAAACAGCAAATGGTCGTAGCCAGTCACCATATGTTTGGCACCGATATACAGGTACGGAATAATCGATACACCGCTACTGGACAGCAGGAACTCACGGGTACTTTCATCAACACCGTGAGCTATTGCTGTTGCAGAGATAAAGCTCAGGCTCAGCAATACAAACAGCTGCGGCATCGCTGTGAAACGACTCAGGGCGCTTGGTCTCGGCAATGTGGTTATTGGCCTATTACTATTCATTTCCAACCTTCGAAGTCGCCGCTAAAATTGGCGCTGTGCAGCCTTCTGTAATAGTTCATATACAGATATACGGTTTTATCGGCCTGCTGTTTTTCCACGGCTAGTATCAGGCTTCTTGCGCTTTTTCTTTCAACGCGGGTAACCAGCTCGTCATTCCAGCTAGCATCTAGTGTTAACTCTGGAAAATAGTCAGGGTCGGCAACCATATGGCGGATGTGGCTTTCCGCCCGCTCTACCAATTGTGATTCTGCAAGTGGCTCATGGTGGTCGGAATGAGCCAGTGCAGCGACTGGCAGCAGCGGTGTTAGCGCAACCATAAGAGCGAAAACGAATTGGGTAACGTAGTTCATGTGATTTCCTTTACGATTTGTATTGAATGCTGTTTTTAGTTTTGGGTGGGCCAATGCACTTTTTAGCGCGTCGGCCAAACCGTGTGATGTGAATCGATTATGTAGATATGGGAATGGGTTACAGCGTCGTGCCGGTGCTCGTGATCGTGAGCTGTGTCTGAAGTAGCGACACCCTCACTACCGTCGTGTGCATGTTGGTGGTGCTCGTCATGTTGGTGCGA
>CAJQNE010000178.1 GCA_905479545.1 uncultured Gammaproteobacteria bacterium
CGAGCCGGTAGAGATGATTGACGGCCAATTAGCACTGGGCGGTCTCGATATAAATGGCAATGCACAGATCACCGTACTGCTGGTCGCCAATGGCAACGCCAGCAATGGCGATTTGGTAAGCAGCGCCCGCGGTGATGCACCGAATGCGACCATCGTAATATCCAATACCGTTCGCAACTCTCTACGCGTTCGTCGTGTGCTGGGCGAAAGCTATGTAATCGGCTCCGTATACCTCGATTGCAACCCTGACCACTTACGCGGCGGCGACGAGCCCGGCGTTCCCGGTGTGCGAATTTACTTAGAAGACGGCAGCTATGTGGTTACCGATGCCGAAGGCCATTACAGTTTCTACGGCCTGCGCACCCTCACCCACGTGCTCAAGCTCGACCGCAGCACGCTGCCTGCCGATGCAATCGCCAGAGCCACCGACTTCCGGCATGCCGGCGACGGTTACAGTCGCTTCGTCGACCTTAAAGTGGGTGAACTGCACAAAGCTAACTTCCCACTGCAATGTACCGATGCGGTTCGCAGCGAGACGATTGCCCGCCGCAAAGTGCGGCTTGAGCCAGGGCGCGAAAATCGTGCAGTAATCGACGCGACGGCTCTGGACCGCGAATTCCGGGTTGACGACAATGTCAGCCGAGACCGCCAGCGCCTGGCTGCGCAGCAAACTCAAGCGGCACCGTTTAACGAGAATCGCCTACCCGGTTACACCCCACCGAAGGGTCAGCTCGCTGACCCGCGCAGCCGCTACGCTGACGTGCCCGCAACGCTCGACGTAAAAATCTGGCTGCCGACCCAGAGCAATGAACTCGCCTTTGTCGATCTGCAGGATGGCGACGTACTGCCCTTCAACCGCGTCACGCTGCGTATCAAAGGCCGGCTCGGTGCCACGCTGGCACTGAAGATTAACGGTAAGGCCGTCGACCCGAAATTGATCGGTCAACGCGCCAGCGATAAATCCAGCCGCGTCGGTTACTGGGAATATGTTGGTGTGCCATTGCAGGCGGGTATCAACACCCTCACCGCACAATTGGTTGACGGTTTTGGTAATGCTCGTGCCACGCAAAGCATTCAGGTCCGGGTACCGGACGAACTTGCTCAGCTACAAATCGAGCTGCCAGAAACCCAGCCGGTTGCGGGTGGCAATGCTCCTACAGAGATTATTGTCCGGCTCGTGGATGCCAACGGCACACCGGTGCGTAAGCGCATACCCATCACACTGGAAACCACCGTCGGCCGCTGGCTAACCACAGATTTAAGCGATGTAGAGCCCGGCCTGCAAGTGCTGGTTGAGAACGGCGCTGCTCGACTTCAGCTATTGCCGCCGGTCGATGCCGCCCGCGGATTATTGCGTGCCAGCACCGGCCGTATCGAGACCGAACGTGAAATACGCTTCCTGCCGGATCTGCGGCCGCTTTTGGTAGTTGGTGTGATTGAAGGCACCATCCGCGTCGGCAAATCGTCAAACGACAACCGCGACGCTCGCTTGTTTGAGCAGCAACTCAATGAGCTCTCCGAGTCGCATGACGGCGACCGCGTCGACTTAGGTGTTCGTGGCGCGATGTTCTTAAAAGGTCGGGTTCGCGGTGACTACCTGCTGACCATGCGATACGACTCGGAGCGCAACAATGAAGACCAGCTATTCCGTGACATCCAGCCCGACCGCTTCTACCCTATATACGGCGATGCGGCCCGTCGCGGTTTTGACGCCCGCTCCACCAGCCCGCTCTACGTGCGGGTCGACAAAGGCAATAGCTACCTGCTCTACGGCGACTTAATCACCGACCCGCAGACCGACGTTGTGCAGCTTGCCAACTTACGCCGCGCCTTAACCGGTGTGCAGCATCAGTTCCAGAATGAGCGGTTCAAAGTTACCAGCTTTGCCAGTCAGGACAGCACCGATCAGGTTGTTGATGAAATTCCAGCTGTAGGTCTTTCCGGCCCCTACAGCCTCAGCCGCAATGCGATTCGGGCTAACTCTGAAGCGGTCGAGCTGATTACCCGCGATCGCGACCAGCCCTCCGTCATTATCGCTACCCAACCACAGCAGCGCTTTACCGACTACATCCTCGACCCCATCGACGGCGAGCTGGTATTCCGTCGTGCCATTCCCAGCGTCGATCCGAACCTCAACCCCATTAGCATTCGGGTGCGGTATGAAGTAGACGGTGGCGGCGACCGCTACTGGATTGGCGGCATACAAGGCGATGTGAAAATTACCGATAAACTCACCATTGGCGCAGGCTGGATTGAAGACCGCAACAAGGTCACTCCGCTGCGACTGCAAAACATTCACGCCAGCTGGAAACTGGCCGCTCGCACCGAGCTACAGGCCGAAGTGGCCCGTAGCGACAACGGTATCGATACCGCTACCGGCTGGCGCACTGAGCTGAGCCATTCCGGTGAGCGCCTGAATGTACAAGCTGAAGTTGGCGAAGTGGATGCCGGTTTCGACAACCCCTCCTCCTCTATTCAGGCTGGCCGTCGTGAAGCCCGCATTCGCGGTGATCTGCGCGTATCTGCCAGCGACAACCTTATTGCCGATGTGCTTTATAGCGAAGACACCGGTGAAGACGGCACTCGCCGCAGCGGCGCCGAATTAGGCTGGCGTCACCGTCTCGGCGCACGCAGCGAATTTGAACTCGGCGGCCGCCATAGCCGTCAGAGAGACAACGACGGCAACCGGTTTAATAGCAGTAGCGTGCGTGGCCGCATTGAATCATCCATTCCCGGCGTGCAACGCGAGCACCGCTACTTTATCGAAGCCGAACAAGACGTTAAACATTCAGACCGCCGCCAGCTGGCTATCGGCGGCAATGTGCAGCTGCATGAACGCAGCCGCCTTTACGCCCGCCATGAGCTAATCAGCTCATCAGCCGGTGCTTTCGGGCTGGACAATAGCGGCAGCCGGAATAACACCGTAGTCGGTATCGACAGCGACTATTTCGACCAAGGCCACGCCTTCAGCGAATACCGCTCGCGTAATGCGATTGACGGCCGCAGCGCCGAAGCCGCCGTTGGCTTACGCAATCGCTGGCAGCTCAACGAAGAACTCAGCGTCAACGGCGCGTTCGAGCGAATTACCCCGTTGGCGGGCGATGCTCGTGTTCGCACCGCGGTTAGCGTCGGTGCTGAATGGATAGAAAGCGAGCAACTCAAAGCCACCGGTCGGCTGGAATGGCGCGAATCGGAAAGCGGCCATAGCTGGTTCAACACCCTAGGAGTTGCTGCCCGCGTCAGCCGTAATTGGTCGATGCTCGGTCGTAACGTACTGTCGATTGACGATGGCAGCAGCCGTCGCCTGGAAGACCGACTGCAATTCGGACTGGCTTATCGCGACCGCGATGACGACCGCATCCACGGCCTCGCCCGCTACGAATTCCGCCTGATTGATGGCGACAACAGTCTTAATCGCGCGCAACTGGTTACCGGCCATATCAATTACCA
>CAJQNE010000179.1 GCA_905479545.1 uncultured Gammaproteobacteria bacterium
GACGAATAGACCGCCGCTGCCTCTGCCAACTTTGTCGCCACGGCTGACCGGAGAGACGCAGGCTCTAGCACCTCCACCTCCGGTCCGAACTTCAGAATGTCGCGTAGCAACTCGGGCGTTTCGCTATAAGGCACAACCAGCTCGTATTCACCGCTAGTCCGCGTGCGACTGGTTTGCTTCGGGTGCCACTGCTCATCACCGACCCATTTAGCCGCGTTAGCGCTAAATAACAACTTAGCCCGGTGCTTTGGCGCGCCACTGTAAATACCATAACTGGAGCCGAGCTGGTCGCTGAGCGTTTGGCTGTCGACTTCTATGGCGACTTCATCGAGCTTTTTGCTGCCACGGATTCGGTCCAGCGCAAAAGTTCGCAGCGCCTCCCGGCTGTGATCGTAAGCGTCGAGGTACCAGTTATCGCGGTAGTGGGCTAACCGCTGTGGCGATACCTTACGCATACTGTGCTCGTCGCTGGAACGGGCATGGTAGGTGAAGCTCATTTGCTGTCGTTGCGTTAGTGCTTCCAGCATCAGGCCAAAGTGGCGGCCTGGTGTCCGATGCGAAATTTGCAGAATTCGCACCCGCTGCTGGAGTTCATTGTCGCTAAGGTTTTGTTTGCCGAGCAGTTCGCCAATGCGGTCTTTAAGTGGGGTAAGCTCTTCGGCCAACAGGCCACTACTGGCTTTTGCCAGCCAATGCTGCAAGGTAAGTAAGGCCTGCAGCTCTCCTGCCGAAAACCACAAGCCGGGCAACTCGAATGTTTCGCCGACGACTTCCTGATAATAGTACCCGACAGGTTCACCGCCGGACTCAATCGGCGCACCGAGCGAATCACGCATATCAGCAATCACGCGGCGTACGGTGCGTTCGTCGCATTCCAGCTTTTCGGCCAGATCAGCCGTCGCAATCGGTGTACGGCGCTGACTCAATATTCGGTGGGTATGGGTTATTTTATCCCAGCGGTTCATCGGCGATTCCAGCAATACTTAAGCAGTGCGATGAGTGTAGTGGATACACCCACCCCTTGCAGCCAGACAATAGCAAGCACCAGCGACCACTACTCTAGGCTAACCCGGCCTAGCGTGACCATCAGGCCTGATCGTTAAACCTAATTCTGCAACACCATCACCACACAGCTTTGGCTATCGGTCTGGCCAGTACCGGCGGACTCTACGGTTTCTAGCTGGTAGGGCGGAACACCAATTTCTATCAGATATTTACGAGCAGCCTGGGCACGAGCACGGGCGACTTTTTCACGATTTTCGTCACTCAGCTTGGGATCATTAACAAAACCAGCAACACTCAGGCGCGCATCGGGGTTCGGTATCAAATATGCCGCCAGCTTATTTAAGATACGTTGGCCGTTAGCATTCAGGCCAACCGTAGACTCCGCACAATCAATTTGCAGGAAGTTCGACGGGTCGGCATAGATAGGCAGTTTGAAAGCGGCAGACTCGCTGTCTACCTCAGTCCGAATTGATAGCTCAACACGGCGGTTCTGCATTCGGTTGGCAAATGAATCACCCGGTAGCAGCGGCTTGCTCTCACCAAAACCGACGGTTTGAACCAGCTCGGTGTTCACCCCCCGGGCCTCCAGCCACTTACTCACCGTCGCGGCCCTACGCTCTGAAAGCCGCTGGTTGTAGGCCGCTGAACCAATTGAGTCCGCATGGCCTTCAACCAACACTGATAACGGCCTGCCCTCCACCCTAGCCAGATAGTCATTCAATAGAACCAGAGCATTCAGGGTCAAACGGGATTTATCGAACTCGAAGTTAATGGTGTCGGCCGTTATTAAAGTAGCTAACCGGCGTTGAATCTCAGCCTCGGGCAACGGCTCCAACGTTATCGCACAACCACAGTCGTCCAGGCCGGTGTACTTTGCCCGTCCGTGTGCGGCCTCATGCTCGGTATCGGGGCACAAATCATCAATATTCGGCACACCGTCATGATCGTCGTCATCCAGCTCACCCGGCAAGAATCCATACTGCTTCAACTCGAAGCTATCCAGATTAACATCGCGACTTATATCGGCCTCAGTGGCCAATACAGGCATCTCAGGAGTGTTAACCGTAATACGCGGCTGGGCTGCAGCGGGAGCAGCCAACCAGAAAAACAACAATTGCACGACAATTGCGACTTGCACTGCGTGCTTGCTTAAGTTCCGGAATGTAACTCTAGTCAGATTCATGAGCGAGCAAGTTCAAAATACGTTAGTAACCTTAACTCCATAGTAGCGACAACCGGGGAAAATTACTCAGCCGGTGAAAACGCAAGACTATTCATCCTAGCCCAACCTAAAAAAACTCAGTACGTACCCGGAACCCAAACAATTGAAAAAGTATATTTATTTCCACCTATAACGAAAATTCGCACACCCCCGCAGCGCAACAAGCCCAACCCTGTCGTTGCTTACGAAACTAAGTACCCTTAGTTAAATTACTGAGTGGTAATAAAATAACAGAACGAGCACGGCACCTTTTCAGGCCACCACTGTCATACAATTATATTAATCCAGAATTTTCTCCCAAGGTTTTGATATTTATTAGTTTAATTTAGCGACCACGCAATAATCCACTTTATCAGGATTATCCCACCGACTGTCTATTTTCCATAATGCGGTGGTAATTAAATGCCAACATGACAAAAATTAACGCTTACATTACTATCTAATTCACTTACGTTCCTACCCAGAACGTCAATGCACAACAAACTACTGCGACCCCAGAGGAATCTACAATGAAACTCATTAATAAACTTGCCATTGCTACCGCCGCCACCGCTTTCGTTGCGCCAATGACGCTGGCACAGGGCACCGCGAGCAACACTATGACTAACATCGTTACTATAGTAGACGCTTGCGACATCGCAGCGATTGGTATCGACTTCGGCGTTCAGCCCGGTACGATTAGTGCCGACATCGTTGGTGTTACCGCCAACACCACCGCGGGTAACACCATCACCGGTAATACCGCTCACCCGGACGCTGCTGCTGACGGTGGCGCTGCAAACGACGACGAGTTGTCACTTACAACTCCGGTCGCTGCACTGAACGGCCCGATCACCACCGCGCTGTCT
>CAJQNE010000180.1 GCA_905479545.1 uncultured Gammaproteobacteria bacterium
ACTATGCCCGACGGCTTGGCGCTGAAAAAATCGCTACCGGTCACTACGCCCGGGTGCGAGAACAGAATGGTCAGTTCCAGCTGCTAAAAGGCCTCGATGCCGGCAAAGACCAGAGTTACTTTTTGCATGCTGTAACCGAGGCCGCCTTGGCGAAAACGTTATTTCCACTGGGTGAGTTGCAGAAAACCGAGGTGCGTAAAAAAGCACTCGATTTCGGCTTTGCGAATCACAGCAAAAAAGACAGTACCGGCATTTGTTTTATTGGCGAGCGACCGTTTCAGGAATTCCTGCAGAAGTTTTTGCCGGCTCAGCCCGGAAAAATGCGTGCGCTTGACGGCACTGAAATTGGCCCGCATCAAGGCTTGATGTACTACACCATCGGTCAGCGGAAAGGCTTACAAATCGGCGGCGTAAAAGGCTATCCGGAAGAGCCTTGGTATGTAGTTGAAAAAAACTTACAGCGCAATGAACTCATCGTGGCCCAGGGCGGCGAGCACCCTGCCTTGCAATCGCGCGCCCTTACTGCGGTGGACATGCACTGGATTAATGGCAAGCCGGCGCTGCCATTAAGCTGTACCGCAAAAACCCGCTACCGTCAGGCAGATCAGGCCTGTACGCTAAACCATCGGGATGATGGCTTAATCGTCGATTTCGCTAAGTCGCAGCGTGCCGTAACGCCCGGCCAGTTTTTAGTGTTATATGACGATGAGGTTTGTTTGGGCGGTGGCACTATTGATACCGCCGTTCCGGCACTGGCGAATGCCGCATAACCAGCAGCCTAGACGCACCCGTAACCAGGCTCGCAGGGCAGTGATAAACGCCCGCAATATAGGACAACGATGAGTAAAACCGCAGTAGACAAAACTCTGGCCTTAGCCGGTATATTTCAGGCCGCCGCACTGGTTTCGTCGCTAGCAGTTCGCGGTCGTTGCGACGGCACAGCAAAGCAAGCCAGTATCGATAGTTTGTTTAACTTTGATGCCGAAAAAACTGTTGATGTCTTTGGTGGACTGGACGGCATTCGCTATGGTCTGAGACAGCTTTGTGAGCATATCGGCAGCGGTGCGGAATCAACTGTTACATTGCGCTATGCGCTTACGCTGATGAAATTGGCAAGCACAGCCTCCAAAACAGGCTTGCTTGAGGCCATAGCCGATGATTTACAGCCGCTAGCGCCCCAATGGCATAACGCTGAAGCGGACCCGGAAGCGGCGCCGCCGGTAATACACCAGCTTTCCGCAAGCTACGCGAAAATTATCAGCCCGTTGCAACCGCGTGTGATTGTGAATGGCGATCCACAACATTTGCAGAATGATCACATCACCACGCTTATCCGCGCGCTGTTATTAGCAGGCATCAGATCAGCCGTGCTGTGGAGTCAGAGCGGCGGTAATCGCTGGTATCTCATTACCTCACGTAAGCGGATGATTTTTGAAGCAGAAAAGTTGCTGAATACTGCAAGCTAGAACCAAAGCCGCCGTATGGCAGCTTTGCACGACATGCCGTCCTATCACTTCGTCAAAGTGACTAAAAGCCGTGGCGCAGTGCAGCAAAGCACCCGGTATTTGTGCCATAATGCGCGCCCCACCAGCGTCTCGCTGGCCTAAAAACCGATCACGAAAATACGTTACCGATGAGCGTTCCCCACCGCCGCATTCTAGTTACCTCTGCCTTGCCCTACGCCAATGGTTCTATCCATCTGGGCCATATGGTTGAGTATATTCAAACTGACATTTGGGTTCGCTTTCAGAAGTTGCGTGGCCATGAGTGTTGGTATGTATGCGCCGATGACGCCCATGGCACGCCCATTATGTTGCGTGCTCAGAATGAAGGCACCGAGCCTGAGGCGATTATTGAACGCTACAGCGCTGAGCACCAGCGGGATTTCAGCGAATTTCAAATCGGTTTTGACAACTACCACAGCACCCATAGCGATGAGAATTGCGAGCTGGCGAGCGAGATATATACCCGTCTCGATGCTGCCGGACATATAAACCGTCGCACTATTGAGCAGTTGTTCGATCCCGAAAAAGAAATGTTCCTGCCGGATCGTTTTGTAAAAGGTGAATGCCCTAAATGCGGCACGGCCGACCAATACGGCGATTCCTGTGAAAGTTGCGGCGCGACCTACGACCCGACTGAACTTAAAAACCCGGTTTCAGCCGTGTCTGGCGCGACACCGGTATTGCGTGAGAGTGAGCATTTTTTCTTTAAGCTCGGCAGCTTTGAAGATGAGTTGCGTACTTGGTTGGACTCAGACGCAATTCAAAGCGCCGTCCGTAATAAGCTGGCCGAGTGGTTTGAAAGCGGTCTGAACGATTGGGATATTTCCCGTGACGCACCCTATTGGGGCTTCGAAATTCCCGGGGCGCCCGGTAAATATTTTTACGTCTGGCTCGACGCGCCCGTTGGCTATATGGCCAGCTTCAAAAACCTCTGCGCTAAAACTGCCGACCTGAATTTTGACGATTTCTGGAGCGCAGGTGCTGACACCGAGCTTTACCACTTTATCGGTAAAGACATTGTCTACTTTCACACCCTGTTCTGGCCTGCAATGCTGAGTGGCGCAGGCTATCGCCAGCCG
>CAJQNE010000181.1 GCA_905479545.1 uncultured Gammaproteobacteria bacterium
CCGCTGGTGCACTCGCCGCCTTGGCGATGATGACGATTCGCCGACTTTCCAGTACCGAACCTGCGGCGCGGACGGTGCTGTATTTCACGGTATTCAGCACCGCCATTTCTGCTGGTCCGGTGACACTCGACTGGCAGCTAAGCATGAACTCCACCGTGCTAATAATGGCCGGCGGCGGGCTTATCGCTATCGCCTCGCAATTCTTAATTACCCGAGCTTATTCACTGGCACCTGCAGCCCGGGTTTCGCCCTTCACTTATTCCACCGTGGTATTCGCGGCGATAATTGGCTGGCTGGGTTGGCGTGAAAGTTTGGATGGTTTGTTTATTTGTGGTGCTTTGTTGGTGATTGTTGCGGGTGCGGTGACGAGTTGGCAGCGGCAGAGTGGTTAAGTAATTTTAAGCGATGGGGCCCTCCAACCGTTCAGCCTGAGCTCGTCGAAGGTTGACTACATTGCTTAGGCCTTCGGCGAGCTCAGGCTGAACGGTTTAGAGAAGTTCTAACCGGATCATGGCGCGAACCAACCGAACTAAACCGCTTGAATAGCCTTGGCGGCAGGCATAAAAAAACCGCTCAAAAAGAGCGGTTTTTCATCCTAAGTTGCTAACGAATCAGCAAGCTTATCGCTTAGCGATATCCGTCACGTCGCGCTTCGCTTCGCCGATGTAGTTCTGGCGAGGGCGACCAATACGCGCTTCCGGATCAGCCTGGCCTTCGGCCCAATGCGCTACCCAGCCGACGGTGCGGGCGATGGCGAACAGTACGGTGAACATATTGGTTGGGAAGCCCAAAGCTTTATAGATAATGCCCGAGTAGAAATCGACGTTCGGGTAGAGCTTCTTGTTGACGAAGTACTCATCCTTCAGTGCCGCTTCTTCCAGCTTCATTGCCAGTTCCAGCAACGGGTCGTCTACACCCAGCTCTTCGAGCACTTCGTGACAAGCTTTGCGAATGATGGTCGCGCGCGGGTCGAAGTTTTTGTAAACGCGATGGCCAAAGCCCATCAGGCGGAACGGGTCGTTCTTGTCTTTCGCTTTGGCGATAAACTCGTCACAGCGATCTGCAGAACCGATCTCTTCCAGCATATTCAGTACAGCTTCGTTAGCACCGCCGTGTGCGGGACCCCAAAGCGTTGAAATACCGGCAGCGATAGCTGCGTACGGGTTGGTGCCGGCAGAACCTGACAGACGAACCGTCGAAGTTGAAGCGTTTTGCTCGTGATCAGCGTGCAGAATAAACAGCAGATCCAATGCTTTAGAAGCGACCGGACTAATTTCGTAACGCTCAGCCGGTACTGCAAACAGCATATTCAAGAAGTTTTCGCAGTAATTCAGGTCGTTGTTCGGTGGAACAATCGGCTGATCGACCGAGTGCTTATAAGCAGCAGCAGCAATGGTCGGAATTTTAGCAATCATGCGACGGGCGAACTGGTCACGGTCATGCGGGTTCTTGATGTCCATACGGTCGTGATAGAACGCAGACAGTGAACCTACTACGCCCATCAACATCGCCATCGGGTGCGCGTTGTGGTGGAAACCGTTGAAGAAGTGGCCTAGTGACTCCGGCATCATCGTGTGATGGCGAATGTCAGCCTCAAACTCATCCAGTTCGGTTTTGGTTGGCAGTTCGCCATAGAGCAGCAGGAAGGTTATTTCGATAAAGCTACACTGCTCAGCCAACTGCTCAATTGGATAGCCGCGGAACAGTAGAACGCCTTTTTCGCCATCAATAAAGCAGATAGCGCTAGAGCATGAACCCGTTGTGCCGTAACCCGGATCGTAGGTAAATACGCCGTGTTCTTTGTACAGCGAACCAACTTCGATCATATCCGGGCCGTGAGTGCCGCTCCGAATAGGCAGATCAATCGATTTGCCGGTGCTCTCTTCAGTAAGGGTAAACCGTTTTTCAGACATAATTTTCGCCTTTTCCAAAACCATAGCGCCTGGTTAACAAGCTATGGATATCATTAACTTACGTACCGGCAATAAAACTTATTAATTGTTGGCCGGGCTACCTGCGGCATAGCGACAGCGCGACGTTGCGCTATCAAAGAGCCATCAATTTGCGCGGATAATATAGCGCAATTAGCAGGCAAATGGGCAAGCGGATTTATCACGGCCATTTGAATAAACAACCACACATCAAACTAACGTGTACAGCAGCCAGTTGAGACGAGAGAATTATAAGCAACCGGTTCAGGCTGTGAGGGCACGCTAAACCACTGCGCCCTCACAGCCTGACATTAGCCTCTACGGTGTTACTGGTCGATTCTGACCCGGAATGTCACCGCACCCTCTGCACCCGGCGCTAGTACCCCATCGAGCTGCCACAGCAGCGGCCCGGTTTCACCCGGAGCCGGTTGCGTTGTTACCTGACAGCCGGTCAGCGATTGAGGCAGGTTTGCAGGGCAACTCGCATCGACGAAGGTCGTGAAGGACGGCACACTGTCGTTCACCTCAATTTCGGTGAGGTTACGGGCACTAGAGTTCTTATAAGCCACCGTATAGGTCAATATCTGGCCTGGTAGCGCCTGCAGTTGGTCTACCGTCTTATTCAACACCAAACCCGCGCCATCGTCTTCACCCAAACGCGTCAGATCTGTACGAGTCAGCGTATCGGTAATTGAACTATTGGCGTTAGAGAAGTTTGCAGTTACGCTCAGCAGTTGCTGCGCGCCACTTACGGCAGTTGAAGGCGCTTGCACTTTCACCACGATGCAAAGGTCTTCGTCAGCCTCAACAGTCGTATCAGCGCCTTCGGCCAAAGCTGGCTCACCAGGGTCCAACGCACCATCACAGTTCAGGTCGATAAATAACGACCGACCCCACCCGGTAGAGGCTGGTGAGTTATTTTCGGTGAAGGTGAAGTTCACGTCACCTGCGGTACCCGCATCAAACTGATGGCCATAGAACACCACACCGCCGGGCCGGGTGGTCTTCTCACCATCGGGCGTGAAGGTATTGCCCGGCACATCGAAGAAATCAACGTTCTCATAAACCATTCCGGATGCATTCAGGTAACTATTGGCGTCATCAACAATGTCGTAGTTTCCGCCCGTGGTACCCGCGTTGCCGCCCGTAGAAATGAAGCCACTGGGGTTGGTTTCCCGAATGAATACCGTTTGGGTGTTGGCATCGTGCGGAATCCAAAGCTCATAACTTCCGTCGCCGAGAGTTTGGGTAGTCGCGAACACCTGGCCTCCACTCGCGTCGGCAGCTGTAATAATAACGTTGCCAATACCGGGCTCCGCACCATTCTGAACCGCATCGTTGGCACTACCACCACCAATACCCGTGTCGGCAATAACATTACCTGTCAGGCGACTACCATGGAACAGACCAAAGTTCTGATTGGTAATCTCCTGGTCTGTCACCGTAATCACCCGGCTCGGTGGCGTTGGATTAATAGCCAACCAAGTCGGTGGCGGCACCGCAACCGTATTCGTGTCGCTATCAGTCACTACTATTGTGTAGTTACCCGCTGCAACAGCGGTGAAGGAATAAGCGCCGCTTCCTGGGTTAACCGTGCTGCTTTTAACCACCAAGCCAGTCACGTTATCAAC
>CAJQNE010000182.1 GCA_905479545.1 uncultured Gammaproteobacteria bacterium
TTGCCCAGAACCACAGCGATATGCGCCTGAATTTCACTGCCGACGGCTTGGTGATGGGCAGCAACTATCGACCGCCCGATGGCACACAGGTGCAAATGGCAGGCAATGTCAGCGATGCTTTCCCTGTCGGCGGTCGCACCGAGATGGTTTCTAACAACGGTGAGGTACTGCGAGTAGCGAATGGCCCGAGCTTTACGGAAACGGTGAGTGTCGGTGCGGATGAGCGCTGGTATTACCTGCGGGTGTTTAACGCCGAAGGTAACCCGGTGGCTTATAGCGCGCCCATTTGGCTCAAAGCCGGCGATGATGAACCTGTTTGTAGTCAATAGTCGCTACACTGCTGACATCGCAGTAAACAGGTGACAGCAGTGCAGCAGTTCCAGGTAAAAAAAGACGACTTAAATACCACGCGGTTGGTAAACGATTTGCCCAAGCCTGAAATAGGTAACGGTGAAGTACTATTGAAACTCGACCAGTTCGCTTTTACTGCGAATAACATCACCTATGCTGCCGCCGGCGACTTGCTTGGTTACTGGCAGTTTTTTATACCGTTAGGCGACGACACGGACGGCTGGGGTGTGATTCCCGTCTGGGGCTTCGCCGATGTGGTGGAATCGAAGGTTGCCGACGTGCCGGTAGGCGAGCGTCTATACGGCTACTTCCCGCCAGCCACTTATGTCGCCATGCAGCCCATCAAGATAAGCGAGCAGCGGCTGTTTGAAGGCGCCGCGCACCGGGCAAAACTGCCGGCCGGTTACAACAGCTACAGCCGGGTCAATAACGAGCCCGGTTATAGCAACGAAATGGATCAACAGCGCATGCTGTTGTGGCCGCTACATATCACTTCGTTTTGCTTGTGGGATAAGTTAAAAGCGGCGGATTGGTTTGGCGCGGAGCAGCTTGTGATTGTCAGCGCGTCCAGCAAAACCAGCATTGGTTTAGGCTACGCGCTAGACGCTGATGCCGAAGCACCTGCGGGCATAGGCCTGACCTCGGGCCGAAATATAAAAATGGTCGGGTCACTCGATATTTACACCGAAACGTTCGACTATGATGCGATTGCTTCGTTGGCGACTGATAAATCTACCGTGGTGGTGGATATGTCGGGCAATGCTGATGTACTTGCCGCTCTGCAGCAACATCTTGGCGAGCAGTTAAAACGCATCATTAACGTTGGTTTCACCCACTGGGATTCCCCGAAGGCGGCCGACGAAGTGGTGGCTGCCAAGAGCGAAATGTTCTTTGCGCCGAGCCATATTCAACAGCGAATGAAAGACTGGGGACCGCAGGGTTTTGCCGATAAGACTTCCGGCTTCATGCGGGAGACAGCAATGAAAAGTCGGCAGTGGTTACAGGTTGAGCCTAAAGCCGGTTTGAGTGGTTTGGCTGACGTTTACCCCGCGGTGTGCGAAGGCTCACTGTCGCCGAAGCAGGGCGTTGTTGTGAAGCTATAGAGTTCGACTCGCCGCTAATCTAATGCGGCTAATTGCGCCAAAACTTCTTCGACCATCGGTAATAGTCCGTTGCCGCCAGTACTTTTGATCAGGCGGCGGCAGGCGTCAAGCGCCGTTTGGGCTTCGCCTGCAGGTTCGTTGTTCGCTAGTAACCCACGAGCTAACGCCAGGTAGCCCATCGCTTCAAAGTATTCGGCACCTTGTTGTTGGGCTCGTTCTATCGCTTGGCGAGCTTACTCAATGGCTTCATTGCTTTTTCCTTGCCGGTATTGAGCGCCTGACAATAACGCAAGGCAACGAGCTTCTACTTCAAGGTGGGCTTGTCGTTCCCGGCAGTGAACAAGACATTTGACTACTGCTTGTTCCGCCGCGGGGTAATCCTGTAGCAGCATGCGGCTTATGGCATAGCCGCGATAGGCGACGGCACGGGTAAAATCGCTAGCCCGTTGTTCGGCCATCTCAAGGGCTTTTTCTGCATGGATTGCAGCTTCCCGTACGGCTGGGTCTGTAGGCGAATAATCGCCGATGCTAATTATTTCGCTTCGATTCGCTTTATGCCAGATGAGCTCTTCTGTGAGTTGGTTGCTTTCAGCAACCTGTAACCCCCGATTATTGCAGTTTAAAGCTTCGTCAGGCGACCCCGCCGCTGAATATGCCGTTACACCGTTATTGAGGCAGGTAACCAGTACGCTGAAACCCGAAGCCTGGCCAAAGCTGGCATCGTCGCCCGCCATTTCCCAGCCGCGCCTGGCGTGGCGCAGTGCGGTTTCTAATTGACCTCGGGCGTACAGTGAATAGCTGTAATTGCCGAGAATAGCGCCTTCTGTTTCAGGCGAAACTCCCTGCATGTTCCCGACTAATAGGTCAATTGACTTACCCCAGGCCTGAACGTCGCCACGCATCATGCCAAGCGACGCGCTATGGCCGCTGCGAATTAGCATTGCCATATCGTGCAGTTTTGCAGCTTCAGCGAGCTCTACAGCTTCAGTGGCCATGGTCGTCAATTCGTCATCCGACATATTGAATCGCCAACCGCCAGCGGCAATGAGTTCGCCCAGCGCTTGCAGACGCAAGCCCAGCTTGGCTTCCGACATGGGTAACGCCTCAGTAAGTCTTAATACCGAACGTAAACAGAGCATTTGTTCGTTCCGGTTGCTGCCTGCAATTTGTGCTGCCGCCCGCTGCCATGCCTTGGCGGCTAATAAGGGCTCGTCTGCATGTTCCCAATGATTGGCCGCTTTAGCGTCTTGCTGATTTGGGTAAAAGGTTTCTATCGCTTTTGCGATACGGCCGTGCGTGTCGTTGCGCTTCTGTTTTAGCAGTGAGTGAGCTGCAACCTCCTGAATGAGGGCATGCCTGAATTGCAGGAAAGAGTTGGCGCCGCTTTCTATCGGTTCGATAAATGCATTTTTTTGTAATTCGTTGAGCGAAGCTAGCAAGTCGTCGGCGGGCTGGTCGGTACAGGCGAACAGTAATAGTTGGGTAAATTCGCGACCGATAATGGCGGCAATCTGCAATAACTCTTTATCTTTTGCCGTTAACTTATCAATGCGTGACGCTAGTAAGGCCTGCACCGAGGCAGGCATGGTTAGCTTGGGTAACGATGTGAGCAGCGCAAAGCCTGCATTGACTGGCGTGAGCTGCCCGGATTCACGCAGCGAGCGGACCATTTCTTCGCAGAATAACGGGTTACCGGCGGTACGTTGGAAAATGAGGTCAGCTAACCCAACAGTGCTGGGGTGTTCGCCGAT
>CAJQNE010000183.1 GCA_905479545.1 uncultured Gammaproteobacteria bacterium
ACCCGTGCCTCCTGGATACGCAACGCAACCAAATTTTGCACTAGCGCGTACTAAGTTATTGTTATCATTAGTTTATTAACAACCACCAAAAATCACGTCGGTCATTAATTATGCGCCCACTGCTGTACTCACTGCTACTGCTAGCCGTTGCTTGTGGCGGATCATCGCCAACCGACGAGCCGACTACCACCGATAGTCCGGTATTACCTGAGGTACGCGGTAGCTGTGCAGCAGGTTCTCCGACTTTGATGGCGGGCGACGCTGTTGGTGAAAATGAAGCCAAGCAATACTTTTTAATTCCTTTCGACGTTGATTCCAGTACCCGGCGTATTGAAGTCGGTTACGGCTGGACTGACCAGGCCGCTACCCCCAACCCTAACCCCTTCGATAGTACGACCTTCGATTTAGGCTTATGGGACGAACAAGGTTTTCGCAACGCCGAAGGCTTTCGGGGCTGGTCAGGCAGCCGCGAAGGCCGACTCGATCAAAGTGACGAACCGGTGTGGGTAGAAGCCGGAAGTGCCGCGCGTGGCTATGTCCCCGGCACAATAAACTCCGGTCTTTGGTATCTGGAAATTGGGGCCGGAGCGATTAAGACCGGCGGCGCCGAGTGGTACGCCGAAATAAACTGTCTGGGTACTGACAGCGGTGCAACCTTCACCGCCGACCCGCTGGATAAAGCGTTCACAGCGACCCAGAACAACCCGGCGTATCCGGGTTGGTATCACGGCGATTTTCACATGCATGGCTTCCACTCCAACAGCGACGGCGTGAAGGCACCCGAAATTATCGCAAATGCTCGCGAAGTGGGGCTCAACGTGTTGTTCTACACCGAATACGTCGTGCCACAACACTGGAACGAACTAGGCGCCGTGCAAGCAGCAAATGACGACGTACTCATTTACCCGGGCCGGGAAATAATTACTTACTTCGGCCACATTAATACCATCGGCGAAACGCCAAACACCATCGATTACCGTCATGGCCTCGAAGATGTGACACTTGGCGATATTCAACGTGACAGCGTTGCTGAAGGCGCACTGATTCAGATCAACCACCCGACCACTTTCGAGGGACCTGCGTTCGAAAACTTCTGCCGCGGCTGCGCCTTCGAGCTGGGCGAATCAATCGATTTTAATAAAGTAGATGCGATAGAAGTACAAAACGGCCCGACTGAAACAACTGCCGCTAGTCTTGGCATAAGCGGCCCTCCCGGCGCGATGGAAAACCCGTTCTCCGGCACCGCAATAGACTACTGGGAAGCCCGCCTTACCGAAGGTTTCAAGATAACCGCGACCAGTGGCTCAGACTCCAGGGGCCAGGATAGCAAAACACCCGGCCGTTCCGGTCATGGCTCATCCTCAACGGCGTTATGCGCCAATATAGATGGCAGCGCCGCAGGCTCAATTAGCCGGGCCAGTGTGGCTGCGGCCATTAAAAATGGTTGTGCTTTTATTAAAACCTATGGAACTAACCACAGCCCACATGTGGAAATGACTACCACCGGGCCAAGCGGTGAAGACATTACCTACGGTGGTGCTATTCAAGTTGGCAACACTGAAACAGCATCCATGGCATTGACCATTAGCAACGCTGCTAACCAAGTGTTGTATATGATTCAGAACGGTATAGAAATACCGACTGCAGTCACCTGTAACGGCGTGCCGCTAACCAGCCCCGCTGTGATCATGAGCGATAATGTGAACTGCAGTACCACCCTCACCCGCGCCCCTAACGGCGACGGACCCCTGGGCACGTTCTGGCGGTTCGACATTAAGCAGCGAGATCCTGCCAGCACTGTCGCTCCGGTTGAAATACGCACGATAATTGCGAACCCGGTGTTCTTAACCGATTGATCCGTTCAGCGACAAACTAACGCTATAAACGAACCGGTTGCTGCGATACCGCCAGCACCCTTCCCGATCGACTATTCTGCGCTACCACCACCACCCGGAATGGCCCGGTGGTAGCATCAGCAGGTAACTTCAGGGAATCACTAATAGACTGGTTTCTAACCACTTTATGCTGGTTAAATACGCGGGCCACTGCATCATGCTTTAGCACCCGCCCGCCGTTCTCGCCAGCTTTAACATCGGTGCTCACACCATATTGAACCAGCGCGATCGTAACCGTGATGTTTTCGTCAGGTAGCGCGCTCAGGACTGAGTTATCAATGGTCGCGACCACTTCTTCACCATTATTCGACAGCGTAGCAGGCAACGGTAACGGCCGGTTTTGCAGTAACTCAGTCCTCATTGCGTCAATGACGTCGAACACTTTCTCAGCCCGACTGCCGACAGCACCTAGCTTGCCATGTACGACGATTTGCGGTGTGTAAACACCATTATCGTTGGCTAGCTGGCGCGAGTAATTACGCTGTCGCTGCGAAAATTCAGCAGAAGAATATGGGTCTTTCCAGCCTAACCGATTCCAGTAATCAACGTGTTGAGCCAGACCAATAAGTTCAACCCCGTCAAACGGTTGAGAACTTAATAGTTCAGACATCAAGCGATCCGCTGGCGGACAGCTAGAGCAACCTTCGGAAGTGAATAACTCCAGCAACATTGGAATTTTCGCGGGTTGTTCAGCATTAACGGGCAAGCTGAATACCAGTGCTAAAGTCGCGAATGCTGACGCCAATAGTGACCGACATTTCTGCTTGTTCCGGGAAACTTTGTTCGGCTTCATAAAAAATACTCTTTAATGATTTCACTCACTATAGGAGCGAATTTCTGTGGGCATCCTTTCATTAGCTCTCAGAATCGTTTATCAAACGCCTGGCGAATGAGCCCACCGGTATCACCGAAAAGACAAAACATCCAGCTCGAAAATCAGTTACGCGGCCGGCCTAGCAGTGCCTCCTTGATGCTAAAACGGTGCTTAGCAGGCAATGAACTGCGCGGCTTGTCGGCCTTCGGAAGTCTTAACTCGTCGTCCATGCCCGAGTCGATAATTTCACCGCGGAGTATGGCCTCACCACCGTAAGGTTGAATCCAAACAGCTACAATCCTGGCCGACTCATCATCCAGTTCGGCAAAACGGCACTGTAACTGCTGTAGGCACCAGACCCGATAACGCGTTGTGACGGTTTGCCTGAAGCTGACCGACTTGCCGCTAAAATCAAAACGCTTTTTACCGGCACGCCAGGCTTCAGCGTTCTGTTGCAAATATGGCAAATAATCTGCAGTCAGTCGCGACAGTAATTGTTGCCATTGCTCGCCTGCCGGCACATTCCAACGCTGCTCTGCCGGCAACCGCCCGGCCTTACAATTCCACAACCGCGCTAACCACTCGTACACCGCCGGCGCTTCACGCCGCATTACTTCGGCGGGGTCAGGGTCATTGCCAAAGTGACGGAACATCGAACCGAAATAGCCGAAGTCAGCTGCACTCGGGTGGCTGCCCAGAATATACGGTTGTTTCTCAAATACGCTCTGCAAAAACGCCAGTTCTTGCAAGTACAGGTCACGAACCTCAGCAATATTTTGTCGATCTACGCCGTCGTTCCACAGCCACTCCTTGCGCTGCCGGGAAGCGTAATAACGACCAAACAACTTGGCTACCAGTGAGCCCATATTTGCGAGCACACCAATGCGCCAGGCTAACAGCCGTCGTGATGCCGCCTGCTCCCAGCGCCAGTACATCGACGGCCGCCAGAGCCATTCATCGCCGTAGTCTTCCAGTAGCAGCGCCATAAACGCCAGTGCCGGATCGTCCGGTAAAATCGGCGCTGTGGGATAACGTTGTTCGAACCATTGCATCATCGGGGTGGTATCGAACAGCCATTCGCCGTTGGCACACTTCACAGCAGGCACTTTTCGCACGCCCGTGCTGGGATAAATATCGCGATTCATTATCACCATATCGACATCCACCGGGGTATGCGGAATATCTTTGTAACGCATATACGCTTCTAACTTGCCACTGAAATAGGACATGTCAGCTTTGTAAACGGTATACGGCGCGTGCTCGTCAATCATAAGCAATACGTTAGTGCAGCAAAATAAAACTGACTGTTCATAACTGCTGCCGTATCCAATCGGCGATTTTAGGCGTTAAACCGTCTGGTTTTTTTACCCATGTCATATGGTTTACCTTGGGCACTGCAATCTCGTCGCCGGATAAATGCCAGTGCTCAACTTTTGCCGCCTTCAGTTTATCCAGCAAGTTTTGCACGGCTGCCCGCGGCGCAAAAATATCGGTGGTAAAGGAAATACCCAACACTGGCTTGGGTTGGCTGGCAAGCAGCATTTCGTAATCATGCTCAGTATCGGCAAGGTCATAACGGCCGGATAGCGCTTGCCGTCCCCAATCCTGCATCACACCTTTCGCCTCGGTTCCGCCAAAACCCAGCTTTTTGCCGGGAAAGTAACCCAGGGTCACGGCTGCGCTTCGGTAAAACTGTGTCGCGGTGCACAACATATAACGTTGTGCACCGCTCCAGCCCTTATAGTAAACCGAGCAGCAAGCGGCCAGAATTAATCCATGAGCTGCATCCGGGTTTGCGCTGAGGTACAGCGCTTCCATCTGCCCGCCGAGGCTGTGGCCAAGCAGAAATAGTGGGTTGTCGGGGTAGCGGTTTTTTAGCGTTGCGATAATAACCGGCAGATCTATTTCAATATGGTGCCGATAACTGAAGTTGGTCGCTTTGGAGGCTCGTACCGAACTATGCCCTAAGCCTCTGAGATCACAACAGGCAGCAATAAACCCCTGTTTAGCGAAAGACTCCAATAGCGGACAGTAATATTTTGCCGGCACGCCCATCGCCGGATAAATGAACACTAGCGGTGTATCGGACAGGGAACTGACCGGCGTACAAACGCTCAAACTATTGCGGCTGCCATCATCATTGTTAATGGGATAGTCGGTAAATGAGTATTCGGGTTCGGTGGTATCCAAGTTAAATTCCAATTATTGCTATGTAAAAACGAAGACTATGTAACCCAAGGTGCATTTTTTGAAAGAATCAGCGCCCTGCCCGAGTCTTAAAAGATGAATACCAACTTGGTGCTGGCTCGGTATTATTGCTGCAACTGCTGCAGTAACGTCCGCGCGTCACATCGCTGCCTATTTTTAACCTTACGGAGAAATTTCATGCAGAACATTATCAACCACCCCGCCCGCATTGTTATGGCCGCACTGTTTGCGCTAACTGCCATTTCGACCAGCTTTGCCGCAGACATGAACAAAGCTGAAGGCGAAGTGAATACTAAAATTTATACCGGCTGGCTCAGTGACGTTGCAATCAGTGGCTACGACCCGGTTGCTTACTTCACCGAAGGCAAACCAACCAAAGGTAAAGACGATTTTTCCTACGAATGGGCTGATGCCACCTGGAAATTTGCCTCCTCCGGCAACCGTGATTTATTTGCAGCGAACCCAAGCAAATATGCACCCCAGTACGGCGGCCACTGCGCTTGGGCCATTGCCGCTAAAGACGACTTAGTAAAAGTTAACCCGAAATACTGGGCGATTGTGGATGACAAGCTGTATCTGAACTATAGCGCGGGCGTGCAGGAAGACTGGAATAAAGACCGCTCCGGCTTCATTGTGTCGGGCGACAGCAACTGGAGCGGTAAAGGGTATTCTCAATAGCCTCCCTCTAAATTATTAGTGTGAATTGAATTAACGATTTATTCGCCGACCAATTTGCCGAACTGGTAGAAGCCGCGCCGCCGATTGCTGAGCATGAGCAATGGGCGGCGCGGCTTTCTCCGTTATTGCGGCTGGGCACTGCCAGCTGGAGCTACCCTGGTTGGGCGTCGACCGTGTGGAAACACAGCGAATACGATTCAAAGTTATTGTCACGCTTCGGCCTAAGCGCTTATTCGCAGCACCCATTGTTAGACGCTGTGGAAATTGACCACAGCTGGTACAAACCCCCGACCCAGTCGCAGTACCAAGACTATGCGACCCGGTTGCCTGTCGGGTTTTCAATGCTGGCGAAAACGTTTCGGGATATCACGCTGCCCGGTAGCGCTGTCTATTTGAATGCCGGCTACTTCCGAGAGCACTGTCTATTACCTTTCACTCAAGGCTTAGCAGGCCATGCCGGGCCGTTGCTGCTTGCTTTTCAGGCAGGATCTATTACCGGGCCACCTGAAAATTTTTTAGCACAGCTGAGTGAATTTCTGCATGAAATACCCAGCGATGAACGTCTGCGCGCACGGCTAACGTTGGAAGTACGAGTACCCAGCCTGCTATCAAGCCATCACCGGGATGCTTATTGCCGACTACTGAACGATTTCAGCATCGCCCACAGCTTTATTCATCACCCCAGTATGCCGCCAATCATCGACCAGGCACGCGCTTTATCTGCGGTTCGCCAGCCATGGCTGGTAGTGCGCTGGATGTTGCGCCATGGAATGACCCACGATGAAGCCAGACGCAGGTATTCACCTTTCAGCGCGATTCAGACTGAAGACGTCCTGACCCGCAAAGTTATCGTAGCGCTGGTTAAGAAAGCGATTACCTCTAACCGTCGTGCGTGGGTAATAGCGGGCAATAAAGCCGAAGGCTGTGCACCAGCAAGCCTCTTTCATATTGCCAAGCTATTGGCAGATTCTGCGCAATAAAAAACCCTCCAACGCAGGGCGAAGGAGGGTTTCTGTTACGACTTATCCGATACGACTAACTTAGGCAAATACCGACAGCTGGTCGGTGTTTTCGGCGACAAGGTAGTAGAACGTCACACGAGACTTTTGTCGTGAGGCCGCCATTTTTTTACACACATCAGCGAGTACGGTGTCTTTTTTAGCTTCATCCGTCATGCCCAGCTTTTTGGTCATAAAACCTTTCTTTACGCGATCTAATTCAGCCTGGTCGCTGCAAGACACTAACGAAGAGTCTCTGTTTCGCAGGGCTATGCCCAAGTGCTTAACGATTTTTTCAACAACGGCTTCATCTACGTTACTGGCGTACTTCTTAACATCGGCCAAATAATCTGTCATTTCGGGAGTCTCCTAAGACTTTACGGCCGGGTACGGCCCAAGGTGCGTAGCGGTTCATCCTGAACACTACGCGTTACAAAATTATTGCACTGTTGCGATACGTGCCAAGCCTGTACGCAGGAAATAGCACTGGATTGATTCTAGCCGACAAATCAGCGATTTCAACAGCAGGCAGGAATTCAGCAACAAGTTTTCAATACGACACATTCTATCTG
Source organism: uncultured Gammaproteobacteria bacterium (assembly GCA_905479545.1). Taxonomy (GTDB): domain Bacteria; phylum Pseudomonadota; class Gammaproteobacteria; order CAJQNE01; family CAJQNE01; genus CAJQNE01. The sequence continues at coordinate 7,166 of CAJQNE010000183.1, forward strand.
TCGGCTCAGCCACAAAAGACGCCCTTCAGGCTATTGCCCGCCCTTTGCTAAAGCAGCCTGATAAGCAGGTCTGGCGTGAATAGTTTGCACAAAACGGGCGACTGCCGGATAACGCTCAGACATGCCTTTGCTGACCACGGCTTCACAGGGGAAAATCATCATAAAATCAGCGCCCGTCAGCATTTTGCCAGCGAAGAATTCATTTTCTTGCAACTGCTCATTCATTAGAGAAAATTGACCGGTAAGCGTTGGGTTCAAATAGACTTGCCCCACTTTGGCAACGATCGCTTTGGTAATGGGGCGAATCAAAGCTGGCACGGGCTTTTTAGTAATCTGCTCCATAATCAGACTCGTCACCATGGTAGCGGCCACAGAACCTTCGGCAAAGTGCATCCAGTACCGGTAACTCATCCAATCATCAGTGTTTCGTTCCGGCAAAAACTGGTGACCGTAAGCTTCAATCAGATACTCAACAATATTGCCAGATTCGGCGATAACCTGATCCACGCCGCTGGCGTCATCAGTAATTACCGGCGACTTACCCAATGGATGAACGTCGAGCAACGACTGTGGAGCCAGGTTGGTCTTTTTATCGCGTTTATAGCGCTTAATTTCGTAGTCGACGCCCAGTTCTTCCAGTAACCAAACTATGCGCTGAGATCGTGAGTGTTCAAGGTGGTGGACGGTGATCATTTAAACGGGTTCCATCGCTTAGAAAACGCGCAGCCTGACGCCATTAGCCTGCAACGTCTATGGCATCAAAATTAACCGGGGGAGTTCAACCGGCAAGTAATTCGGCGACCTGTGCTTCGAGCGCGGCAACGCGCTGCTCCAATTCTGCTAGCCGGTCGCCACCAGAGGATGGTTTCAGTTCCACGGTAGGTGCCGTAGGCGTGCCACAAACCAAGTGCATCAACCGAGCCTCTTTCTGGCCGGGTTGGCGCTCGAACTCCACAAGCAGCGGATCACAGCGTGTCATTAGCTGCAAAATTGCGTCTTCTAGCTCCTCAGGAGTGGCCGGCCCATTCAGTGGTTCTGCGTGAATACGCAATTCCGCGCGGGTTTGTGCACCGCGCAGAATGCTAGCGACCAAGATAGCGCAACTCTGTCGATCCAAATCCATCGCGTATTCAAGCCGCTGGCTCCATTTAGTCGCCCTGGCACTACTATCATCGCGCTTTACGAAATTTAGCTCAGCCAGCTGTATCAATGCGTGCCCCACTTCGCCTTCAGTCATCGCCATCACCGGACTGCGGGAGGTTTTCTGATTACTGCCTTGAGTGATGCCATTTACGGTCATCGGGTAATATTTCGGCGTCGTTATCGATTTTTCAACCAACACGGCAAGAACACGCGCCTGCTCAACCGTTAGCACCTGCTCCAGCCGGGACTGGTCAGGGCTTTTGTCGGCCTCAGCAGTCTCTGCCGTGGTACCAGAACCCATTTCTGCGGAAGTTTCTGTGTCTTTATCTGTCATTAGGTAAACATGGCCTATTTCGGGCTTTAGCTCAAGCACCGTTTCAAGCAGTTAAAACCACACCACGCGATGATCACGGTCGGTAAACAACTGAATAAGGCACAGAATTCCAAGCAAGCCGAAAACCGCAGTTTAGTACGGCTACCTACGCCACCCGACAACTGGCAGCGGATTTCAGCCCATCGGTGAAAATCAGCGAAATCATCGCTATGCTTAGCGTAATCAACTGCTGCTCAAAGTTTAACTGCAACGATAGCGCTGAATACCAAGCTAAAACCTATGAGTGATCCACTGTATTTTGTGCAGTATCGGTTGTGTAGCAACCCGTTGGATATTTGGCGCGACCAACTTTTAGTGCGTCTACCGAGAACCAAGAGGTTTTAACAATGAAAAAATGGCTGGCTGTACTGCTAGGGCTTGTCGCTCTGGCAATACTCTGTTTTTTCTGCATCCGGCATCACAGCCACGATATGCAGAACGATATAACAGAGCGAAGTAAAGCAACCCTTCAGGAAACCGGATTGCCTTGGGCAAGTGCTACGGTAGACGGTCGCGACGTAACACTCACAGGCACTGCGCCATCGGCACCAGCGAAGATGCAGGCACAGCGAATTATTGAGGGAGTCAGCGGCGTTCGTGGTGTCGATAACCAAATTACCGTCAGTGCTCCACCACCGAAAGTACCGGTTAAGCCGGTAGTGTCGGCCCCCTACCGCACTGCTATAAGCTACAACGGCCAGCAAGTAACACTCTCCGGGTCTTCTCCGGACGCAAACGCGGCAAACTTTCTGGTGGCACAAGCGCGACAGCGACTGAACCCATCGGTAGCCAACCGACTGACAGCTCAAGGTGATGCACCGGCAGGTTGGAGCGCGGTAACCGGCGCACTCATCCCACAAATGAAGCGCTTTGTTAGCGCCGAGGCTACCGTAAGCAATAACGATGTGGCCTTTGCCGGCACCCTGCCCGCAGGAAGTAATGTTGTGGCTGTACGACAAGCACTCAATGCCTCGTTGCCACAAGGATATACTGCGGCTTATGCCATTCAGGCTCAGCCGGTCGCTCCCGCACCTCAGGCATGCCCGCCGGTCGCTCCGGAAAAAATTTGCCCACCTATTCCTGCGCCGACAGTATGTCCGCCCGCTCCTGAATGCCCGGCTTATAACGGCCCTGCCGAAGCGACGCTTTACGACGCTGTGCCGGTCGCTGATGTGGTTGAATATGCAAACGTTGTGGAATACGTCGATGCGGTTGACTATCAAGGCTGTCAGGACAAGTTTGATCGACTAATGTCAGGCGCCGCGGACGTACTCTTCCGAATTAGCAAAGCCATTGTTACCAGCAAAGGTCGGCAGCTGATCAGCAGAATTGCCACTGTTGCTGAGGAATGCCCCTCTGCCAATCTGCAAATCGCTGGCCATACCGATTCCCGAGGCGACAGGTCAATGAATCAGGACTTGAGCGAACGCCGAGCACGAGCGGTGCTGCGGGCACTCACAGAGTTCGGGGTCGACAGCTACCGCCTCAGCGCCGTCGGCTATGGCGAAAGCTCGCCCATTGCCACTAACGAAACCATCGCTGGCCGCCAGGCCAACCGCCGTGTTGAAATCATTGTTGAAGGACTCTAAATCATGAGCTACTTAATCTGCCAAATCCTGATCTGCCTACTTATCGCCGCCCTGATAGGGTTCCTACTCGGTTGGTTCCTGCGTCGCCTACGTTGCAAGCGCGATAGTGACGAATTACGTGGCAAGCTCGACGTTGCCGAAAGCGAACAAGCACGCTTACAAGCACGACTCCGTGAGCTCGAAGACGAACGAGGCCGGGTGCAATTAGGTAGTTTGAGCCAGCGTGTTGCGGCCGGGCCTGAAGTGGCACCCACGGCAACCGCTATGGGATTGACATCTGCGGTAGCCGACGCAGCGGAGCCTGAAGGCCTTGGCGTGCTGGGAGCCGCTGACAACAACATTACTAAGGGCCCGGCTCAAGCTAGCACTACTCTTGGCGCTACTAGTTTTGAAATTGAGGAAATTGAAGGCATTGGCAAAGGGTTCGGCCAACGTCTCCGCAATATCGGCATCGCCACCACCGGCGACCTCCTACAACAATGCCCTACGAAAGGCGATTCAGCCGCCATAGCCAGAAAAATCAGCCTTGACCCTGACTCGGTTCACCGCTGGGTATGCGCTGCGGACTTAATGCGCGTCGCGGGTCTCGACAAAGACTATGCAGAGCTGCTGGTATGGACAGATGTCAAAACAGTGCAGCAGCTAGGTAATGAAAATCCTGCTGGCCTCGCGGCTCGCGCAGCTGCCGTAAATGCTAAAGAAAACCGCGCCCGGGAAGTGCCTGGCACCAATGTATTTGCCGACTGGGTGAGTTCAGCGAAGCGACTTCGCGTAATGCTGGACGACTAAGCGCTACCACGCTGTAGTTCGCCAGACCGCCTGCGGTGCCGCAGGCGGTCTTTTTTTGTCTGCGCACAACCTTCCCCTAAATTTATTTTTGACTGTAGCTACTTACAGCAGGCTCAGTCCGCTCACAGCCTGCGGAGAACTACTGGCTAGCTGACTGTAGGTCCTGCTTATCCAGTGCATAAACGGATACCTGAATTCGTACTTCAATAATCCATAACTCAATCTACCAAGCATAAAAAAAACCGTCGACCAACTGGCGACGGTTTCTATTTTACGTTGGGCGGTCTAAAGCTTAATACCGCTCAATATTGGCGAATGCTCATCTCAACACGACGGTTGCGTTCGCGGCAACGTTCGATGCGATCCTGTGAGCAATCGATCACTTCAGTGTACGGCGGTGACTCGACGAAGATCCGACTTGAATCAATGCCCTGAGCAGCCCAGTGATTACGAACAAACTCAGCACGCTGCAAGCCGCGCCGACGGTCACCCGGACCATCACCGTAACCTGAGAGCGTAAATTGCATCGTTGGGTAGCGGCGCATTACCTGGCCTAAGCTTTCCGTCGCGCTATCCAGAACTTCAATGGACGAATCTTTGGGTCTGACAGTCCGCCAAAAAGACCGGATTCCGCTATCGTTGACGAAAAACAGGATAGAACAGCCATAATCGTCTACGGCTTGGTTATAAGTCGCATCCGGGCAAAAATCGTTACTGTCATCAACACCATCGCCATCACTGTCGGCGGCATGGGCCATTGAAAGTGATAAGCAGCTAAACACAGCTGCCAGAATGAGGCTTTTTTTCATTGTTGAGCTCCTAGACCTAAACCGACTCGCCCACAAACTAGCGGGTTTACTTTCGGTATCACAATACATTGCGAGTTTTATACTAATTAGTTGGCTTAATTTAGCGGTTATTGTATTAAATAACAAAAATATCTCGTAAAAAAAGTTTACACAGCCAGCACTAACAGCGACAAGGGCCGGAAACAACTGATACCTGTAGTTAAGCCAGGGCCATTAAGCGGCTTCGCAAGCCACTACCAAACGAGAGTTTATCCAACAAATCGTTCAGCCGGGCCTTGTCCGGCAGCGCCCACTCCACCGACGTCAGATCATCACCTACCGGTGCATCCAGAGCGATTCTGGTTAGTTGTTGGCACATAAATGCTGCTTCACGCTGCTCCGTAAGTAGCGTTGCCATGCGCTTTGCGCCGCGCAACGGCAGCAAAGCGACGGTATCTAACTGCTTATACAATGCCTCAAGCGTACCGTAATGCTGCAACAGCGCCACAGCGCTTTTCCGGCCAATTCCGGCTACACCGGGAATGTTGTCGACCGAATCTCCGGCCAACGCGAGTAGGTCTGCAATTTGGCCCGCATGAACCCCGAAGTGCTGCGCCGTATCCGCCCCGCGGAATCGCTTGGCTGCTGCAAAATCCCAAAACCAGTCGTCGGCAGCGAGCAACTGCGCTAAATCTTTGTCACGTGAAATGATAGTCACCCCGCCAACCTGATCGCGATACCGCTCCGCCAAGCTACCGACCAAATCATCTGCCTCGTAACGATCGTGAGCAAAACACGCAATGCCTAGTGCCGCGGCCAGTTCCCGACAACCATTCAGCTGGTACTCCAGCTCCGGTGGGGGTAGCTCACGATTGCCCTTGTAAGCGGGGTAGATATCGTTACGGAACGAAGTGGTCAAACTCTCGTCAAAAGTGGCGGCTATGTAGCCTGGCTGCTCACCTTCCAGCACGTCACACAAAAACCGTGCGAAGCCATAAGTTGCATTCGCCGGTCGGCCATCGCGGTCCACCAACGTGTCTGGCAGCGAAAAATAGGCCCGAAAAATGTAAATACTTGAATCAATAAGGTACAACATGGTCGCATCATAGCCGTACATGCTGCTTATCGCTCCCGCTACTTTACACTTCGTTGTCTTAAGGCCCTATGAACGTTAAAACCTTACTTGTTACCTCCTCTGCCGCCCTGCTACTGCTAGCTACTCCGCCGGTAGTAGCCGACGCGCAACTGCATTTTGTCGCACCTAATAATAGTGGAGGCAAGGGTACTGCCAATGCTGAAGCAGCGACCAGTGTGTATGTGGCTAGCAACATTGTTCGTATTGAAGATGCCTCTGAGCCGAGAATGTATTCTTTATATGATGTAAAAACCGGCAACCTCACGGTCGTGGATCGCAGTCAGAAAAGCTATATGGTGATGGACAGCACTACTCTGGCGAGCATCGAAACTGAAATCGACCGGATGCGCGAGCTTGCTAAAGAACAGTTAAAGACTCTCCCGCCTGCGCAGCGTCAGCAACTGGAAGCAATGATGGGCATCGGTTTAAAGGATGCGCCGAAGGTTCAGGTCAAAGATGCGAACAAAAGCAGGGAAATCGTTGGCGTAAAATGTAATGACAAGCAGTTAGTCAGTGATGGCACGATCAAACATATCTACTGCATAGCTGATACGATGGCGCTCGGCATTCAACCCGCAGACTTTAATGCCATCGCTGCGTTGCTCACCGCGATGCAAAAATTGGCGGAGCGCACCGGCGCCGGTACCGCCATTGTGCCGCTTGACCCTCAAACCCTTGGCGGCCTGCCCGTGCGTATGGAAAACATCGGCAGCAAAATTCGTCCGTTGGTAGAACTGGCGAAAATTGAGCAAAAAACGCTGGCGGCTGAAGTATTTTTAGTACCGGAAGGTTACAAGCGCGAAACACCCACGTTCTGAACCGTTAGCGTTTGCCGGTCGCATAAACAGACCAATTAGTATCCCCTGCTGACGTTACAAAAATATTGCATTGCAACAGCGAGACTAGCCGCACGGCGCTCAAGTGATTACACTGCGCGACCGTTTATGTGAACGTTCGCTCGCCGTAATGGTGGCTAATTTGCATATCATCCTGAAGTTAAACGGATTTTTACAACGGATTAAATAGAATCAACGGCGGCAACGCTCGTTATTCACTCGCATTCCGGTGAGTGGTGGCGCGGTAGCACGCTTCTATTTGTCCGTTTTGTGGAGGAAAACATGCCGTTGAAAGTTGCGATTCCGGTCGAAACCGCAGCCAACGAAAAGCGCGTTGCCATTGTTCCGGCAGTAGCGCAGAAGTTGGCAGGAATGGGCCTTAATATAGTCGTGGAAAAAGGTGCCGGTTCCGGCGCCCAGATGCCCGACAGTGCCTATGGCGATAACGCCACCATCGAAAAAGACACCGCTGGCCTGCTTAGCAGCGCTGACGTAGTGATTAAAGTGCAGCCGCCTACCGTTGAGGAAGCCGGTCAGCTGAAAGAAGGTTCAATCCTTATCAGCCACCTGTACGGCCACAACAACACCGATGTCATCAAGGTACTGCGCGATCGTAAGATCACTGCATTTGGCCTTGAACTGATCCCACGCATCTCGCGTGCTCAGAGCATGGACGTGCTGTCGTCACAAGCAAACGTCTCTGGTTATAAGTCAGTGCTGTTTGCTGCTGACCTGCTGCCGCGCTACCTGCCAATGCTTACCACTGCAGCGGGTACCATTCGTCCGGCTACCATTCTGGTGCTTGGCGTTGGTGTTGCTGGCCTACAGGCTATCGCAACCGCGAAACGACTTGGCGCTATCGTAGAAGCTTACGACGTGCGCCCGGAAACAGCCGAGCAAGTGCTGTCATTGGGTGCCAAGTTCATCGACACCGGCGTTTCTGCCGCTGGCGACGGCGGCTACGCTCGTGAGCTAACCGACGAAGAGAAGGCCAAGCAGCAGGAAGTGCTCGATAAGCACATCCAGAAAGCTGACGCTGTAATCACCACTGCCGCTATTCCGGGCCGCCCATCGCCTAAGCTGGTTTCAGCTAAAGCGGTTGCAGGCATGAAAGACGGTGCTGTGATTGTCGACCTGGCCGCCGAAGGCGGTGGTAACTGTGAACTCACCAAGCCTGGCAAGAAGATCAGCAAAGGCACTGTCACCATTTATGGCCCACTGAACGTGCCATCAATGATGGCTGAACACTCTAGTGAACTGTTCTCGAAAAACATTCTCAACTTCCTCAGCCCGTTCATTAAAGACGGAGAAATTGAGCTCGATTGGGAAGACGAGATTCTGGCCGGTGCTGTTTCAACTCACGACGGTGAAATTCGCCACGAACTAACCAAAAAGGCGGTCGGCTAAGGCCGCTGCTTA
>CAJQNE010000184.1 GCA_905479545.1 uncultured Gammaproteobacteria bacterium
AAACGACAGAGCGCCTAATGATGGCCGGAAGCCTAAGCCACGGAAAAAACCTGCGGCTAAGCAAGCGGCTAATGACGACGCCGGAAAACAGGCAAGCCAGAGCAAAGCTAGCGAGAATAATGCTAGTGATAAAAAGACTGATGTTAAAGGGCAAGGCAAGCGCAAGAATTCGGCGGCAAAAAATACCGGCGGACAGGGTCAGGCTCAGCCCAAAACAGCAGCGACTAAGAAGCCGCCGAAAGCTAAACGTCCGGCCAGGAAGTCCGCTCCGAAAGAACCGGCTGTTGTGTCAGCGGGTATGAAAGCTGCAGGATTGGTAGCGCAGCCTATTAAGGCAAAGTCGACAGAGCCGAAAATTGAACTGGTCGGCGACACCGGTGGTCGTAAAAAACCAAGTGAACGTTTCTCAGCTAAATCAGCCGGGAAACCTGCAGGTAAGTCGACGGGTCAACGTGCACCAGCGAAGAAGGCTGCTGCGAAGCGAAAGGCCGCGCCGCGGGCAAAGAAAAAGTAATGCTGCAGTGGCGGTTAGCCACTGCGTTTAAATGTAAACAGTTAGGAGAAAAATTAATGATTAAGAATAATGCAATTGCTGTAGTAGCTGCAGCAGGTTTACTGGTTTCCTGTGCCTCTGATCCGCATCAGCGGGCTAAAATAGGTGCCGGTATTGGTGCCGTCGCCGGTGCGGTTATTGGCCACCAGATTGATGATGACAAGGGCCGTTATATTGGTGGCGTTATTGGTGCCATTGCCGGGGGTGCGGTAGGTAATTATATGGACCAGCAGCAGCGGAAGCTGGAAGCGCTATTAGCTGACGAGCAGGCCTCAGGCCAGCTGGCAATTCGCCGCATTAGTGAAGATTCAGTATTGATTGGTGTGGCCTCGGAAGCGTCGTTTGATGTGAACGAGTTCAACCTCAAGCCACAGGCGATTCCGGTTTATGGCAAAATTTCAGAGGTAATGAAGCAGTACGACAAAACGATCATTCACGTTATTGGCCATACTGATGCCAGCGGCCCCGATGACAAAAATCAGGTTCTGTCGGAGCAGCGGGCTAATACCGTGTCTACCTACATGCAAGGTCAGGGCATTATTCCGCAGCGCTTATACCCTGAAGGCCGTGGTGAAACTCAGCCGCGTGCTACTAACGATACTGCCGAAGGGAAGCGTAAAAACCGCCGTGTAGATATCGTTGTTCAGGCCGTCGTAGAAGGTAACGAGCAGAAGGCTGCGGCTTCACCGAATAGCTTGCGCTACTAAATAGTGCCGTTCACAGTGTGAAAAAAATTTACTGGCGAAGCCGGTAAAGTGAACCCAAGGCCGACTCTGCTGTTTAATAGAGTCGGCCTCGTTTTTGAGAAAAATCGGAAAGATTAATGGATATTAAACCCCGGGACACCAGAGCAATGAAAATCAGAACGTTAGTTCTCACCGGCTTGCTGGTTGCCAGTAGCAGCGCCTTCGCACTCGATAAGAGTAGTAGCCACTACAAGGCTGCAGTGGACCTGATGGACGCTGCTGATGCAACGGCTATGCTGCGTCAGGCGCGTTCACAAATGGACGGTATGCTGAATGCCAGAATGGAGCAGCTGCAAACAAAAATTCCGGCGGAAAAACAGCAGGAGTTCGACGACTATAAAGTCGAAGTGTCGGGCTTGATCCGGAAAAATATGCGTTGGGGCAAACTGAAGGATGAGTTTGCTGAGCTGTATATTGAAATGTACAGCGAAGATGAATTAAGGCAGTTGGTGGGGTTCTACGAATCGCCTGTTGGCAAGAAGTTTATCAAGCGCACACCGGAGCTAATGCAGCGTACCGTGCGAATTATGCAGGAGCGCATGGCTGCCATGATGCCGGAAATTCAGGAGTTAACGCAGAACCTGCAAAAGAGCGTGAGCCCTGAGGCCGAGTCTGAGTAGTAGCTGGTTAGTTTCAGCTTACAAAAAAAGGGAGCCCACAATGGGCTCCCTTTTTGTTTGGCTTTTCATAAGGGGCTTTCCGGGTTAGCGGATACGCCGGGTCTTACTGAGCTGGCCACTGGAGTAATAGGTCAGCTGAATTGCTGCCGGTAATGGTGAAGTCTTTCTTCTTCACTTCGCCGTAACCTGATGCCTCTACTTTGTAGCTGCCGTTCGGCAGTTGCAGGTAGAACAACGGGCCGGGAGATACGGCGTCGAGTAACAGATCACCACTGGCTGCTGAAATAACTTTCACCCGAACATCGGGTAGGTAGGCGCCGGTAGGTAGCGTCGCGAACGTCATGCGGGTGTTGTATTCGCCTCGTGCCGCTTTCATCGCCTTAGTTTCAGTATCGCCGATACCACCAGATAATGCGGCGTAGCCGTCGACTGTAGTTTTTTCAAGGGGTTCAAGCACGGTGGCGCCAGCAAAAATTTTGGCGTCGCTGTTGCCTGATACTCCAACATCCGCGTCGGCGGTTACTGACGCACGGTCATTGCTATCGGCATCAGCTGAAGCATTGCCGGAGACGGTTGGTAGTAGCGACTTAACGACGGTGCCGGTGCTTAGCGTAGCGGTAGCAGCGGTTTTCCCTGCGGCTGTGGCTTTATCTTGCATGGCCTCTTTAACATTGGCAGTTTTGTCTGCCATGACTTCACCGTTAGATCGCAATGTTGCAGCTTCAGACGCAGGCACTTCCAGTGTTGCTGCTGCTCTGGCTTTAGCCGCATTGCCGGCAGCGGTGGTCGCGCTATTCATTTTATCGGCGGCACCGGATTTCATCGCATCGGCTTTTTCCGCCATTGTGGCTGTGCCAGCTTCTACATTGCTAGACGACGCTGCACCCAAACCAAGAACACCTGCCACGCCCGCCTGGCCTTTGGCTTTCGCTGCGCTGGCTTTATCCGCCATTGCTGATGTGCCTGATTCGACTTTCGCCTTAGCGTCAGCTTTCATAGAATCACCGGCTGCCGCTGCGCTGGATTTCATCGCGTCGGCTTTGTCGGCCATTGTTGCTGAGCCAGCTTCAACATTGGTAGAAGAGCTTGCACCCAAGCCAAGAGCGCCTGCTACACCAGCCTGACCTTTGGCTTTAGCTGCACTGGCTTTATCAGCCATTGCAGCTGCGCCGGTTTCAACTTTTGCTTTGGCGTCGGCTTTCATCGAGTCGCTTGTCGCAGCAGCGTCGGCCTTCATGGCATCAGCTTTATCTGCGGCTGCTGCACTTCTTGCCCTGGCTTCAGCCTCGGCTTCGACGGCTGTTTCAGAGTTTCCTTCGAGTTCAGTTTCGATGGCTTCCTTAACGTCGTCAGTGGTTACATTGGCATCGCCTTGAACGTTTACATCAGCTGATACTTCGGCGCCGACTTCTTCGCCTATCGTGGCTGCCGTCTGTACTCCGACGTCAGTGTTGCTGCCACCGCTAACCTGAGCCAGCGCGGTGGAAACCGCGAGTGGCGATGCAATGGCCAACGCCAATAGTTTGAGTCGAAGCGACGAGTTATTTGTTGATGAATCTTGGTTTTGCATTTTAAATCTCCGTGTTATGCGTCCCGCGTAGCGGGGCTTCCGTAAAATATGTGGTGCCATTAGTATTTTCTTGCTTTCCTGCGGCTGTCCACCGCGGTATAGACTACCGATCACCCGATTGGGTTCATTGTTGACTGTAAATACTCACTTTGCAGGTTCAGTGCCAGCCATCGGGCAACGGCGGCTGCGGTGGCTTTCAGATTATATCTCACTGTTTTTACAAATTGACACAATTGCCGGTTGGCCGGAAATTTTACCGATGACACTTCGGAATTCTGGCCCGTAGGTCATAACGCTCAGGCAGTAGTCACCTGCACACTATGGCCGTGCATAATCGCCTGGCCGCTTACCGGGTCCATGTTTTCCGCTGCATTCGGTAGCAGCTCATTAATATTGCCGCCTTTAAGCCCGGCTGCTTTTTTCTGACCCGATTGTTGGTGACCCCAACCATGCGGCACCACCAATACCCCCGGCATTACCTCGTCGCTTATCTTCACCGGTAACTGTAGGGTTTTACCGTTGCCGCCAAGGGTAATGTTCTGGCCGTTTTTAAGCTTTCGGGCTGCAGCGTCGGCAGGGTTCATTATTGCCGCAATGCCGGAGTCGTGATTGATAAAGCGGTTGTTATGCATCCATGAGTTGTGCGAGCGCCGTTCACGGCGGCCGATAACCCGAAGGGAGCCAGTCGGTGCGGTGAACATCATTTCGCGTTCGGCTAATCGGCGGGCATCTTTAATTAAGGTCGGTGGCGCGAGGTGCACGCGGCCATCGTCGGTAGCCAGCCGCTTTCCCAAAAAGCTGCTGCTCCGGTTGGCCGGTAACGCAATGCCACGTGGGTTAGCTTTTAGCTGCTTTAACGTTACTTTTCCGCCGCTGGCGAGCAAGCGGCCCAAAATCATATCCGGCGTTATTTGCAGATTACGCTCTCCGGGTAACTTGGTTAGCCAGCCATTAATGCGAGGTAGCCAGTTTAGTGGCGATTTGCCGATTAAAGGCGCGCCGCTGGCTTTTGCTAATTCGCTAAAAATCCACCATTCCGGTTTGCGTTCGTGCAGCGGTTTCACCACGGCCGGCGTGTACTGTGCCCATGGTGTTACCGACAATGTTGAATGTGAGATTGGGTAGTCCGGTCGCTCAAGCATGTCGGTGGCGGGCAAAATATAATCCGCGAGTTCGGCGGTTTCACTGTGCTGAATATCGATAGCAACGACTAAATCCAGTCGCTTAAATGCTTCAGCGAGGTTGTTGCCCGGCACCGAATGAACAGGATTGCCGGCGGTAATAAATAACGCCCGGATATGTTCGGCGTGATTACTCAGAATTTCCTCTTCCAATGCTCCGACCGGGAATGCCCCCGCCACGCGGTGCCAGTTGTTCTCAAGCGTGCGGTGGGCGTCAAAAGTGCCAAGGCCGAGTTTCTTTGCGGTGCTGATCATATCGGCAGGGCCTTCAGGAATAAGCAGACCGCCGCGGTGATCAAGATTGCCTGTCACTGCGCTCAGGCCCAATAGCAGCCAATAAGCTAGCGAACCGAATGGTCCCATATTAACGCCGGTGGACATATACAGCACGCCACCGTCGGCGGCGGCGTAGTCGCGGGCGAGTTGGCGAATGGTGCTGGCGGTAATGCCGGTTACCGGTGCAACCCGCTCAGGCGTCCACGGCTCGGCGATTTGCAAAAATGGTTCGAGGCCACTTATATGCTGTTGCACGGCGGTGGTATTAAGCGACTGTTCATGCGCGATGACGTGCAGCATGGCCGCCAACAAATAAGCATCGGTGCCGGGTCGGATAAACTGGTGTGTGCCGACTTTAGTGGCGGTTTCCGAGCGACGCGGGTCCAGTACTACTATCTTGCCACCGCGCTGCTCAATGCCTCGCAGCTTTTGTAGCACATGCGGGACGCTCACCACTGACATTTGGCTAACGACCGGGTTGCCGCCGAGGCACATGAAGAAGTTGCAGTGGTCAAAGTCCGGGATGGGTTGAATGGTCGACAGGCCAAACATTTCGGTCGCCACGTGAAACTTGTTGTTTACATCGATGGAGTGCGAGGCGTAGTGATTGGGCGAACCTAACGCTTCGAGGAACATGCCAGAGTAAAGCAGGTTATGAGCGCTAAAAAACGTCGGGTTACCGGTGTAGTGAGCAATGCAGCGATTGCCATGCTGCCGCCTCAGTGCTTTTACTTTGCCGCCAATTTCCTCAATTGCCTGGGCCCAGCTAATGGCTTGCCATGAACCATCCACTTTCTTTAGTGGCTGGTTTACCCGGTCCGGGTCGTGATGCAGCTCGCCAATAGCTGTGCCTTTTATGCAGGCGTAACCTTGGCTGACAGGGTGTTGTTTATCGGGCCGCACCGCAAGCACTTTCTCAGCGCCATCGGCTTCCGTCTCTACATCCACCTCCAGCCCGCAATGCGCCTCGCAAATTCGGCAGTACGTTTGATGGGTGGTGTTCGTTACGCTACTGGACACGGTGTTGGGCATGGTGGCGTTTTCGGTAAATGTCGGTAGCGCTACACTATCAGAAACAGTAGGCGGAAAAATTTGCTGCTTAAGGTGCCGAGCTGCGGAGCAGCCAATATTTAACTGTTTGATTTAAAACAGTAATAGTGCCTTGGCAGGTAACTTGCTGGTTCACCTCCAGAATCATTCATCTCGTTAAGGATTATTAGTATGCAAACCAACTCTGACAATATTTTTGAAGCCCTCCGCGAAGACCACAACCTGCATCGCGCTTTGGCTGAACAAATAGTCGAGACCAGTAGTGACTCAGCTGCACGAATGAAGTTATACGGTCAGTTTAAGGTCGAATTACTCAACCACGCGAAGGCCGAGGAGCGGGCTTTTTATGTACCACTATTAGCCGAAGCCAGCACTCAGGATTTAGCTACCCACAGTTTGGTCGAGCACGAAGAGCTCGAAGGTTTGGTGGCAGAAATTGATGACACGGAGATGGATAGCCCGAACTGGCTGAAGCGATTCAAGCATCTGGCTCATCGTGTCGAGCACCATGAA
>CAJQNE010000185.1 GCA_905479545.1 uncultured Gammaproteobacteria bacterium
CCATTAACCGGTAGTGCTACTAGCTAACCAGTTGGCGCTAGCTCTAAATCGCGCTTAATCTGCTCTAACAGGCCGGCGCAGCCAGCCTCAACCAACGAGTAGACGGTATCGAAACCTGCCACCCCGCCGTAGTAGGGATCGGGTACATCGTGCAGATGAACATCTGCAGTCGCATAATCCAATAACCGGGATACGCGGCCTGGCACAGGCCGTTCGCTATCAGTACGTCGATGCAACATGTGGCGCAGATTAGTGCCATCCATTGCCAGGATATAATCAAACTTGTAGAAATCCGGCTCTATAAAGAGCCGGGCTCTTAACGGCCGTAAATCAACGTCATGAGCGGCAGCAGTGGCAATACTGCGATCATCCGGGCTTTCACCGACATGGTAAGCATGAGTGCCAGCGGATTCGACAAACACTTCCTTAGATAAGCCTGCGTCATGCAGCATTTTTAGCATCACACCGTGAGCAGTCGGTGACCGGCAGATATTGCCCATGCAGACGAAAAGCACTTTGATGCGCGCTTCGTCAAATGGCGTTTCGCTGCGCCATAACTTGGATATCACCGATGCTATCACTCGTCTACTGCTCCTTTTTTAGACGTTGGGACACTTATATTCAGATACAGCCGCGATCAAAAAAACACCACGATAATCTGCTAAGCACAGCGCATCTAAAACTAACGATGCGAGCCCTTATGGTGCAAAGCGACGCTCTGCACAGTAATTATTTGTAGACTATTTCCCACTCTGCGACCCAAAGTAACCGCTTGGTGCAGTGAAAGACAAGATAAAAGGCTATAAACCGTTGTCAGTTAACAGATCTTATCAATTGCATTGCGTTCGGGCGAATTAAGCACGCTTGCTACTCAAAGATCAGTCACCGGCTTCAATCGACCCAACGACGGGCGTTACGAAACATCCGCAGCCACGGACCGGCATCATCCCACTCAGGGTCGCGCCAGGAATTTGTTATGGCCCGGTAAACCCGTTCCGGGTGCGGCATCATGATAGTCACACGTCCATCGTCGTTGCACAGCCCGGTAATGCCACCGGGTGAACCATTCGGATTTAACGGATAAGTTTCCGTAGCAACCCCTTGGTTATCTACATAACGTAGAGACACGTTGGTCGGATGCACTCCGCTGGCAAACTCAGCACGGCCCTCACCATGTGCCACCGCCACCGGCATTCTGGAACCGGCCATACCACTCAGCAGAATTGACGGCGACTCAAGCACTTCAACCATCGCCACGCGGGACTCAAACTGGTCCGACAGGTTTTGTTCAAACGATGGCCAGTGCGCTGCACCAGGTACAACATCCTTCAGGCTGGATAGCATTTGGCAACCGTTACACACACCTAAGGCAAACCGACGAGTATCCGCCAGATGCTTTCCGATCACTTCAGCAGCCCGCTCATTAAATAACACCGATCGTGCCCACCCTTGTCCGGCACCGAGCACGTCACCATAAGAGAAACCTCCACATGCGACCAGGCCCTGCATACCAGCAAGATCCTGTCCGCCGCCGATAATATCGGTCATATGCACATCAACGGCATCAAAGCCGGCCGCGGTAAACGCCGCAGCCATTTCCAAATGGCCATTAACGCCCTGCTCCCGCAATATTGCCACTTTCGGCTTACTGCCCAGGTTCAGGTATGGGGCGGTTATGTCTTCATCAACGTCAAAACTCAGCTTGCTGTGCAGGCCACTGTCGGTCTTGGCGATCTGCGCAAATTCCTGGTCGGCACAGTCGGGGTTATTCCGTAGTTTCTGCACCTGATAACTGGTCTGACTCCAGAGCTGCTGCAATTCGGCACGCGTCGCATCAACCAGTATCTCACCGCGCTGAGTAACAATAATTTTTTCGTCATCACGCAACGCCGCAACGTCATAAGTGCAATCACTCAGCCCCGCTTCCTGAATAAGTTGCTCAACCTCGTCCATATCCGCATGGCGAACCTGAATAACCGCACCCAGCTCTTCGCTAAATAATTCAGCTAAGGCGTCAGCATTCCGCGGCAGCTTTATATCCAAACCGCAGCGACCGGCGAAAGCCATTTCCAACAGTGTAGTCAGCAAGCCGCCATCAGAGCGATCATGGTATGCCTGCACCAGGCGCTGGTTCTGCAGGGTTTGGATCAGCTCAAAGAAAGCTTTTAGTTTGGAAGCATCGTCTAAATCCGGCGCTTCGTTACCAACCTGACCATAAACCTGAGCTAGCGCCGACGCGCCTAAACGGTTTTTGCCGTCACCAAGGTCAATTAGCAACAAGTCGGAATCGGCTTCGGTGTTCAGTTGCGGTGTGAGAGTTCGTTCCACATCGGTAACCGGCGCGAATGCCGTAACCACTAACGATACCGGCGAAGTCACTTGTTTCTGCTCGCCGTCCTGTTGCCACTGCGTACGCATCGACAGCGAATCTTTACCCACCGGAATACAAATACCCAGTTCAGGGCAAAGCTCCTCGCCCACAGCTTTTACCGTATCAAACAGCGCGGCGTCATCATTGCCGTGGCCAGCCGCAGCCATCCAGTTTGCCGACAACTTAATATCACTAAGCTGACGAATATTCGCCGCCGCAATATTGGTGATGGCTTCACCCACTGCCATACGGCCAGAGGCCGGCCCGTCGATAATGGCCAGCGGCGTGCGCTCGCCCATCGCCATGGCTTCACCGGCGAATGCCTCAAACCCGGCAACCGTTACGGCCACGTCAGCGACGGGAACCTGCCAGGGGCCGACCATCTGGTCACGCACTACCTGTCCCGTAATGGAGCGGTCACCAATCGTAATCAGAAACGACTTGCTCGCGACAGTCGGTAACCGCAATACCCGACGCATCGCTTTATCGACGGTCACACCATCGAGCTTTAATTCATTTTGCGCTGGCTGACCACGTTTTGCCTCGCGGTGCATCCGCGGCGGCTTGCCGAGCAGCACGTCCAATGGCATATCGACCGTAGGTTCACCCAATAGCGAATCGTTTACCCACAGCTGACCTTCTTTTGTCGCTTTGCCGACTACCGAATACGGGCAGCGTTCGCGTTCACAGAGAGCAACAAGATCAGCCAGCTGGTCGGCATGAATCGCCAATACATAGCGCTCCTGAGACTCGTTGCACCACACCGCTAGCGGCGACATGCCCGGCTCGGCATTCGGAATTTCACGTAAGTCCATCGTCAGGCCACAACCGCCATCGTTTACCAACTCTGGCAAGGCGTTAGACAGGCCACCAGCGCCAACGTCGTGAACGGAGGCAATCGGATTGTTAGCCCCCATCGCCCAACAACCATCGATCACTTCCTGCACGCGGCGTTCCATTTCAGGGTTATCGCGCTGTACCGAGGCAAAATCCAACTCAGAATCAGCCGTACCGCTCGCCATCGACGAAGCTGCGCTGCCGCCCAAACCGATCTGCATCGCCGGGCCACCCAACACCACAATCGGCATACCCGGCTCAATGCCCTGCTTCAGCACATGCTCGTCACGCACACTGCCATAGCCTCCGGCCAGCATTATCGGCTTGTGATAACCACGAATTTCCTCACCATCAGTGCCGTTAACCGGCAATTCAAAGCTGCGGAAATAGCCACTCAATGCCGGTCGGCCGAATTCGTTGTTGAACGCCGCGCCACCCAGCGGGCCATCAATCATAATATGCAATGCGGTAACGATGCGATCGGGCTTGCCGTACGGCTTTTCCCAAGGCTGCACATCACCCGGCAGATTAAGGTTCGATACGGTAAAGCCCGTCAGGCCGGCTTTTGGCTTGCCGCCACGACCGGTGGCGCCTTCGTCGCGAATTTCACCACCAGAACCGGTCGCCGCACCCGGATAAGGTGCGATAGCCGTTGGGTGGTTGTGGGTCTCAACCTTCATCAAAATATGCGAAGGCTCGGTCACGCTGCCGTAATGGCCATTCTGGTTAAAGAATCGCGGCACGGTCGGGCCGGTAATTACCGCACAGTTATCGCTGTAAGCCGACAACACATCGGTAGGGCTAACCTTATGAGTATTGCGAATCATCGCGAACAGCGAGCTGTCTTCGTTATTGCCGTCGATAGTCCAGCTGGCGTTAAATATTTTATGTCGGCAGTGCTCTGAGTTGGCCTGTCCGAACATCATCAATTCAGCGTCGGTCGGGTTTTGCCCTGCCTTATTGTAGTAATCGAACAGGTAGTCAATTTCATCCGCGGCGAGCGCCAGGCCCAAGCGCTTATCAGCTTCGACTAATGCATCACGACCCTGCTTATCGACCGGGACATGCACCAGCGGTGCAGGTTTGGCATCAATAAATAGCGCACTGGCATCAGCCGCGCTGCTTATTACCGCTTCGACCATGCGGTCATGTAACTCGGTTTTATCGAGCTTAGCGCCGTTGTAGACAATGCCATGCTCAACCCGTCGGACATTGCTCAAACCACAAACATGCAAAATGTCGCTGGCTTTACTGCTCCAGGGCGAAATTGTTCCCGGCCGTGGAATAGTGATCAGGCTGTTAGTGGAATCGCTGTCACTGGGTTCAACCAGCTTGGCATCCAGCAGCGTTTCTAGCTTCTGGCACTCGTCAGCCGATAGCGGTTGCTGCTCGTCGACAAAGAATATTCGCGTCGCGGTTACCGCAGCGCCTAAGCGGCTACCGAGCTTGTCGAGTCGAAACGGCGAAAGCGCCGCAGCGCCAGATAGAATAAGCATAGAGTTTCCGCAGCGGTGGTGAGCTAGCACATTTGAGGCGGCGCATTATAGCGTCGTTACTCTGTCGTTGCTGAATCACTGCGCGGCTGGCAGCCGCTAACCCCGCAGATATTTTCGCCAAATTGCCGCAACGCAACAATTTCATGCCAAAAACGCTGCTGAAATTAGGCTCAATCGCGCTGCCCTGCTAAAGTGCGCCGGTTTTTACACACTATTACCGGCCATTAAACGTCGGCCGATAACACAATAGAGGTAGTTAATATGGAAGGCATTACAACCCGTAAAGTTGCGGTTTTAGGCGGCAAACGCATCCCGTTCGCCCGTTCAAACTCTGCTTACTCAGAAGCCAGCAACCAAAAAATGCTCACCGCTGCTCTAAAAGGCACCGTCGACGCGTTTGGTCTGCAGGGTCTGCAGCTCGGCGAAGTTGTCGGCGGCGCAGTAATGAAGCACTCGCGTGACTTCAACCTGGTTCGCGAATCTATGCTCAGCAGCGGCCTCGCGCCCACCACCCCCGCTTGCGACATCCAGCAAGCCTGCGCCACTGGTATGCAAGCCGCTATCACGGTCGGCAATAAAATTTCCCTCGGGCAAATCGATTCAGCCATTGCCTGCGGTGTTGATACCACCTCCGACGCACCGATTGGCGTCAGCGAAGGCATGCGTAAACTACTGCTGAAACTGAACCGCGCTAAAACTAACGGCCAGCGCGCTCAGCTCGCCATGAAAATGCTCAACCCAAAACTGCTGGCACCTAACCTGCCGCAAAATGGCGAGCCACGCACCAAAAAATCGATGGGCCAGCATGCCCAGATAACCGCCGCTCAGTGGAAAGTCAGCCGTGAAGCTCAGGACGAGCTAACCGCTGCCAGCCACCAGAACATGGCTGCTGCTTACGACCGTGGATTCCACGGAGATCTGATAGTGCCGTTTAATGGCCTTACCCGCGACAACAACCTGCGCCCGGATTCAACCGCTGCGGCGCTAGCTAAGCTGAAGCCGGTATTTGATCGCGAAAATGGCACCATGACCGCCGGTAACAGCACTCCGCTAACCGACGGTGCTTCAGCCGTACTCCTTAGCAGTGAAGAATGGGCCAAAGAGCGCGGCCTGAAAGTTCAGGCTTACATCACTCATTCTGAAACGGCGGCGGTTGAGTTCGAAAGTGGCAAAGACGGCCTGCTAACGGCACCGGTATTCGCCATGCCTCGCATGCTGGAAAAAGCCGGTTTAACCCTGCAGGATTTTGACTTCTACGAAATTCACGAAGCCTTCGCTTCACAGGTACTGGCTACGCTAGCTGCCTGGGAAGACGAGAAGTTCTGTAAAGAACGTCTTGGCCTGAAGAAAGCACTGGGTTCTATCGACCGTACCAAGCTAAACGTTAATGGCGGCAGCCTCGCTGCAGGCCACCCGTTCGCTGCTACCGGCGGCCGTTTGATTGCATCGCTGGCTAAAACGCTGGAAGAGAAAGGTTCAGGTCGTGGCCTTATCTCAGTCTGCGCGGCAGGCGGTTTGGGTGTAACGATGATTATGGAGCGTTAAGCTCACGCTTAAGCAGAGCTATCGCTCACAAAAAACCCGGCAACTACTGTAGTTGCCGGGTTTTTTATTGCACGGTAATTTTATAACTCACCGCGGACTATTTTTTCACTAACGGCTCAGCCGCGAAGCGAATGCCGTCCCAGCCATTCTGCATGAAATTCCGAATATTCTGGTGATCATCGCCCGCGGCATTACCCAAAACGTCATCACGGTAATAAGCACCGAAACACAGCAAGGTTTCGGTTTTGTTTAACCCCTGCAATTTTGCAAACGCAAATAGCTTGCACGAACCGCTGTTGGCGCCGGCCGCATTTTGGTGGCCGCCGTTAGTAAAAGCAGTCTCACTAAAAACATAGTTAGCGTCGATAACCGCCATAGTCTCAGAGAAGTTTATCGATTCAGGATCGTTACGGAGTTGCTGCAAAAATTGTTCGATCATTTAAAGGGGTCGCTACTTGTTTTAAATTAAGGAAGGGCTCGGCCACATCACTGAAGCATGCAGTAAGCTATAACGTTTGGTCAGCGCCCGGAAAGCCCGGCCACAAAAATAAAGGTATGCCATGAATAATAACGACAATCGAATGTAACGTGCAGCCGTAGTTTACCTTACTAGCCTATTACTGCTGGGCGCCTGTGGTGGTCAGTCACCCAGCAATACAGTCTCTAACGATGTAAACGCCAGCAACCCCAATAGCAGCAATAACGATAATAGCCCACGCAACCTCTGTGCATCGAATGACTGTGGCAGAAAAACCGCATTAGTCACTATCCCGGATGCGGAGAATATTCTGTTCACGCCAACCGGCCGACTATTCGTTTCCGGCGGCACTAATGTGTTCGAAATTGTTGATAACAACGGCCTCCTTGAGGCAGTGCCGCTGGTCGCTGGCACTGGCAACTTCACTGGCTTAGGCCTGCTTGGCGACACGCTCTACGCCAACACTCTGTCGGGCGAATTGTATGCCGGAACCGTCGATGCCGACCCGGCGCTGGTTAAGATTTACGACTATGTAGGCGCAGCCATGCCCAACGGCATGGCGATTGATAACAATGGCAACCTTTATACCGTTGATGGGCCCATAACGGGCTTGCCACCAGCACCGCAGGTTCTGAAACTACAGTTCAACCCATCCGACCCGTTTGAGGTCGTTGAGCAAACAGTATGGCTGAACAGCTCACTACAGTTTTCTAACGGGCTAACCTACAACGGCGAGGCATTCTTTATTACTGACAGCAACGGCACTGGCGAAGCCGGTAGCGTTCGGCGTATTGATATTAATAGCGACGGCAGCGCCGGTGCAGTTACCACGCTGTACACAGGCGCGGGCATTCTTGACGACCTCAGTGTCGTTGGCGACAAGCTGCTGGTATCCGGTTTCCAGAATGGCGATATTATTCTGCTCGACCAAAACGGCAACGTCGAACAACAGACCACGCCCGCTACTTTTTCCAGCGCCTCATCGGTACAGGCTGGCGAACCGCCGCTGTTTAGCCGCGACGATATATTAGTCACCGAAAAAGGCCTGCTAAACGACAATGATTCCAATGTCGGCAATGTACTGAGTGTTTTTCGCGCTAATTAGCCCCCACCCTGCGGCTCCCCGGCACTGACCTTAGCGACCACGCCGCGTCTCCGTGGCACTACTATTAAGCATTCGTTTAATATAGTGTTTATTACTAAGACGTCATTGCGAGCGAAGCGCGGCAATCTCTATGCCCAACAGTAGTAGATCGTCGCGTTCGCTCGCGATGACGAGCAGCTAAATAAGTCTAAGGACACTCGCTGTAGACAAGCAGCAGCCTAAGCGCGGTTAAAACCACGCTAAAGAACCCGCGACACCCCGGAGCCCAGTCATGAACGCAGTCGTACAGTCCATCCACGCTGAAGGTAGCAGTGAAGCCCAGCGCGCCGAAATAAAACGTATTTTTGCCCTACAGCAGAACCGCGCTCTCCAGCTTCGCACCAGCACTACCGCCGAGCGCATCGCCAAACTAGAAATGCTCCGCGATACCATCGCAGACAACCTCGATGCGATTCGCGAAGCTTGTTACGCCGATTTCAAAAAACCCAGTGTCGAAGTCGACTTTGCCGAAGTATCCGTCATTCAGCAGGAAGCGAACCACACCATAAAGCACCTGAAAAAGTGGATGAAAACCCGCAAGGTGCACGGCACGCTTTCTATGGCGGGCACCACCGGCTGGGTCCGCTACGAACCCAAAGGCGTCTGTCTGATTATCGCGCCGTGGAACTACCCGGTGAACCTAATGTTCGGCCCACTGATTTGTGCGATTGCCGGTGGTAACACCGCGATTCTTAAGCCATCCGAGCTCACGCCCAATGTTTCGGCGCTTACCGCCAAACTGGTACGGCAGATGTTCAGTGAAGATGAAGTCGCCATTTTTGAAGGCGATGCCAGTACCTCACAGGCACTGCTGGAACTACCGTTCGATCACACCTTCTTCACCGGCAGCCCGGCAGTGGGCAAAATCGTTATGGCTGCCGCCGCGAAACACCTAACGTCGGTAACACTCGAATTAGGGGGTAAGAGCCCGGTAGTGATTGACGAAACCGCGAACCTGGCTAAAGCGGCACGCAGCCTGTCGATGGGTAAATTCCAGAACGCCGGACAAACCTGTATCGCACCTGATTACGTTTTTGTTCACGAGAGCGTGCACGACGAGTTCGTGCATGAAATGAAAACCACGGTTCAGGAATTTTATGGCGACAGCGAAGCCGACCGAAAAGCCACCGCGGATTTCCCCCGTATCGTTAATGAGCGCCATGCGGGTCGGGTTAAAAGCCTGATCGACAGCGCGGTCGAAAGCGGTGCCAAAGTGGAATACGGCGGCGAAACCGACCTGAGCACTTCCTACATAGCCCCAACTTTGCTTACGGCAGTTTCTACCGACAGCGACATAATGCGCGATGAAATTTTCGGCCCGGTAATGCCCGTCCTAAAATACTCGGATTTACAGCAGCCCATTAATCACATCAATAATCAGCCCAAACCGCTGGCGCTATACGTCTATTCACAGAATCAGGAAAATATTGATCGGGTAATTGAAAACACCAGCTCAGGCGACAGTGCGATAAACACCTGCATGATGCACTTCGCCCACCCAAATCTACCCTTTGGCGGAGCCAACAATAGCGGCATCGGCAAAAGCGGCGGCATTTATGGCTTTAAAGCGTTTTCCCACGAACGGGCT
>CAJQNE010000186.1 GCA_905479545.1 uncultured Gammaproteobacteria bacterium
ATGGGCTTTTATGGCAGCGCTATCCAACACTTTGCCGGGAGCCAAAACAACAATGGCAAGAACAGCCTCCCCCCAACGCTCATCAGGCACACCAATAACAGCAACATCGATTACATCCGGATGGCCGATTAACGCGGACTCAACCTCTAGCGATGAAATATTCTCACCGCCGGAAACGATGATGTCTTTCAGGCGGTCAACGATAAAAAGGTAGCCCTCATCATCAATATAACCCGCATCGCCGGTATACAGCGCACCGTCGCGAAGGGAATCGGCGGTAGCTTCCGGGTTAGCCCAATACCCCGACATGAGGTGATCGGAGGCGACACATATTTCGCCCACTTCACCCTGTGGCACAGGCTGGCCTTCCGGGTCACGGATAGTTAGCTGTGTGCCAACAACGGGCCGCCCTGCCGAAGCTACCAGCTCTGGTTTATCACCGTCGATAATCCGCTCGTGATCCGCACAGCTCATGCTGCTAATAACACTATGGGTTTCAGTCATGCCGTAAATTTGCATAAAGCCACAGCCGTATCGCCGAGCAGCATTAATCAGAGTCGTGCGACTGATAGGCGACGCGCCGTAGATGATCGTCTTGAGGTGATCGTAACCGCGCGGGTCAGCCTCAGTAGCCTGCAAGCAGGCCTGAATCATGGCGGGCACCATTCCCGCATGTTGAATTTCGCCGGAAGCCAGCCATTCAGCGGTGTACGTCGGATCAAAGTCCTGCCGGAGTTGGATGCTTAAGCCACGAGATACCGCCCACACTGAGCAGAACACGCCACCGACGTGAAACAGCGGCAACGCCTGATAGAGACTTTCAACGGGCTGGAATACCACATCGGTACCCGCCATCAGCGCTAGCGATTGAGCCAGGCAATTCCCGGCTGTTAGTACGACTCCTTTCGGCCGCCCACTGGTGCCGGAGGTGTAAATCTGCAGATAATCCTGCTCGCTGTCGAGCGGCTGGCACCGGGCATCGCTGCCATCGCCATTAATGCACTCACTCCACAGCGGCCAGCCTTCACTGCCATCGCCGTCCATCGACAGCCGTTCGGCAATACCCAGCGCCCGGAAATCTGCATCAACATCCAGCATCGCTGCCGCTTCGCTATCCGCCATAACCAGCTTGCAACCGGCATTGCCGATAATCCAGGCCATTTCAGCGGCGGACACCCGGCGGTTCACCGGCACCACCACTGGCCCACCCAGTAAACTAGCGAGGATAGCGGCAAACGTTACGGCTCGGTTTTTAGCCACAATCGCAATGCGATCATCCGGGCCGAGCCCGAGCCGTTGAAAGCCCTCAACCAACACCCGGATGCGAGCATTCAGCCCGGCGTAACTAAGCTGTTCAAAATCGTCTTGAATAGCTAATTGATTCGGCCGGTTGCCTAGCTGGTATTCAAATGCGCTTAAGGCGTGTAGTGATTGCCTCATGCTCAGCCTCCCATTTCTTTAATGAGCTTTCTTCCCATTCGCCCATACGGCGGATACAGCAATTTCAGACCGGTAAAGCGACCTACTCCGCGCTGCTGGAAGGTTGGTTTTATATGGGAGAAGGTGTCAAAACCGTCCTGCCCGTGATAACTGCCCATGCCGCTACCACCAACGCCACCAAAGGGCATAGATACTTGCAAAAACTGCAGCATTACATCGTTTACGGTTACGCCGCCGGCATGAGTATGTTTCAGCACCCGGTCGCGGTTCCGTTCTGAATGGCCGAAGTAATACAACGCCAGTGGCCGGTCGCCGTCGTTCACCCGATTAATAGCCGCCTCAATATCATCAACTTCGATAACCGGCAGCAACGGCCCGAAAATTTCATCCCGCATCACGCGTGAATCCGTCGGCGGGTTAAGTATTAATACCGGCGGTAGTTTTCGATCTGCTTTCAGCGAGTCACTCTGCTCTTCCAACGGCACTATTCCGGCGCCAGCTTCTTTTGCCGTTTCTATCAGGCCGAGCAAGCGCGAATGATTACGATCGTCGATGACCGAGGTGTAATCATCACTGGCGGCTCCGTCAGGGAAAAACTCAGCGAATGCCCGGGCAAACTGGATGACAAATTCTTCCGTCGTGCCTTTAGGTATCAGCAGATAGTCAGGAGCCACACAGGTTTGCCCTGAGTTAAATATTTTGCCCCACAAAATGCGCCGAGCCGCTTCATCAATCGGATAATCTTTATCGATGATGACCGGGCTCTTGCCACCCAACTCCAGCGTAACCGGCGTTAAATTTTTCGCTGCCGCCAGCATTACCTGCCTGCCGACATTGCCGGAGCCGGTAAATAACAAGTGATCAAAAGGCAGGCTGCAAAAAGCGCTAGCCGCTTTTGACTCACCGCCAAACACCGCCACATGGTCCTCAGCAAAATTTTCGGCCAGAATTTCCTGCAGAAGCGCGGTAGCTGCCGGCGTGTATTCCGACATCTTGATCATCGCCCGATTGCCTGCCGCCAACGCCGCAATTAGCGGTGCTAATGCCAGGTTGATTGGATAATTCCACGGTGCAACGATGCCGATGACACCCAGCGGTTGTGCCTGCAAGGAATTTGAACCCGGCAAAAACCACTTCGAAGTCGACCGGTGTCGCGGCCGCATCCAGGCGCCCAACTTTTTGCTGGCAAACTCAATATGGCCCACCGTTGCAGCAATTTCCGCAACACAGGTCTCATCGCGGCTGCGATGGCCAAAATCACTATGCAGGGCGTCGATAATTTTTTCGCGATTTTGATGCAGAACAGCTTTCAGTGCCTGCAGGTTTTCCAACCGGGTTCGAATCGAGGGGTAACGGTCGCGCTCAAAGGCCAGGCGCTGGCTCTGCAGCACTCGCTGGTAACCAAATTCGTCCGTGCCCGAGGTTTCAGCAGTGGGCTCCACCACTGTTAGCGTAGCGTTTGCTTGAGTCATATTAGTTCACCAATGCTTTTTCAGGTTTGATGCCATTCGGCACTCGAATCTCACTCATTCGGCTCAGCCCGCAAAATAACGACAAGTGCGTAGGCCAAGGTGATCGCGCCGGTTACGCCCGATACAAACGCCACAGCTCCGGCAAAATTGGCTTCACCTAACCGATTGTCCTGCAGTGTCAACCCATGACCGGCGGCGAACATGCCGAACAGATAAAAAGCCAGATTGCCCCAAATAGCGATAGCTGTGCCGAGGAACACCCGATGGGCTTGTTTGTCTGGCAGATAGACCAAACGCATAGTCGCGGCAATCGCCAAAGCCATAATGCCGTTCATCAACGAGCCGACATGCGTAATTCGCCAACCCGATGTAGTGCCGGGAAAGTCTAGTTTAATGAAGCTGGGAATCGGGTTTAGAGAGATACCACCGAGCATCGAAAAGATTAGGCAAAATCCGGCTGCGAGGCCAATTAACATTAGCAGCGTTCCGTGTTTAATCAGCCTGTGTGAGTAGTGGTTTTGCATTGTCCCGCTCCATATCGCAATAAGATGCACCGGCGAAAATTTGTAGTTCCGGTAGGGTAATGCCGTCAAACTGAGAACAAATAACCCTCTCAATAACGGAATAATTAGACGATACTATTAGCAGAACAACCCCGAAAACCCATTAATAAGGAGGGGTTTTCACAGAATGCCCTACCCTAAAGTAGGGGCAGAGAAAAATTAGCCAGACTTTTCGGGGGAGAAAGCCGGCCATGCAACTAACCGTTATAGAAACAAAACTACGACCACCACAGAACGCAACGCGCCTGCTGGTTCGCGACAATCTCAATAGCCGCCTTATCGAGGCTGCCGATAACGGCCACATTACGACGGTTGTTGCACCCGCAGGCTCGGGGAAATCGACGCTGCTGACAGGCCTATATCAGGCGTTGGCAGCCAAAGGCTTCAGTGCCCACTGGTTCAGCCTGGAACAATCTAACGACGCGCCCCTTAACTTCGCCCAGCATCTATTCGAAGCTCTGGCATCCGTAAACCCAAGCCTGGTTAAAAACCAACTGGCGCAAATGCGGGCAATACACGAAAACGACACGGCCACAGTCTTTGAGCAGCTCACTACCTTTATCGCTGCGCAGACCGGTCGCATCGCTATTTTTCTCGACGACTGCCACCTCATCACCTCACCGGAAATTCAGGCTTTTCTCAGCCGGCTACTCGGGTACCTGCCCACCAACATCCACATCGTGCTGGCTTCACGGCGCAATATGGACATTGACCTGAATCGACGTCGGATGGCTGGCACTCTGCTTGAAATCCGGCCAGCAGACATAAACCTGCCGCCACTAGAGCTGGCCAAGTATTTACGGGAGGTCCACCAGCTCGAACTGGAGCCGCAAGAACTCAGTGCCTTGTATCAAACCACTGAAGGCTGGTTTGCAGGTTTGCAGTTGGCAGCCATGACGATTAAGTCAGCGCCGTCCAGAGCCGCCGAGATTATCAATGGCTTTGCCGCGCAAGACAAAAACCTCAAGCAGTATATGTTCAGGTCGGTGCTGGAAAGCCTGCCGCCTAAACTACGGGAATTTTTACTACTTACCTCGCCGCTTACCAAAATGTCGATTGACCTGTGTAACGCAGTAACAGAGGGCAACGACGCCGCCGCTTATCTGGAGGATATCGACAGCCGGAACTTATTCCTGATTCCACTGGATCACCAGAATCAATGGTATCGATACCACCACTTATTCGCCGAGTTTCTGCAAAACGAACTCACTCAACAAAACCCGCAGAAACATGAATCCGTCCTAATCGCAGCCGCCAGCTGGTGCATAGAAGCAGGAATGCTCACTAGTGCCATACAATACTTTCTAAGCGCCGGAGCGTATCAGCAAGCAGTAGAACTGATAAACAACAACGCCACTAACGTTGCCTTAGACGATGGTGACCACGCAAAAATCCTCGACTGGATGCGCCGCCTGCCAAAAGAATTTCATGACAACAACCCCAGCCTATTATTAAACCACGCTATTTCCCGGGCCTTCTCCCGCGACGTGCCAAAAGCAAAAACACTGTGCGGCCAAGCCATAGAATTACTTGAAAATGAGACGGGCACCACGAAGCTGTTAACCAGCGAAGAACGCACATATCTACAATGGTACAGTCAGGTAGTTGCAACCATTTCTGATGCAGCCTTAGACAAGACCCGCTCAGGAATCGACAACAGCAAAACGCTACTCGATGCATTGCCAGAAAACGACCATGTACTCAGGGCATCAACGGCAAACACCCTGAGTTACTGCTATCTGGTGCAGGGCAAATTAAAAATGTCTGCACAATATGCCAACTTAGCCTACAAAGTCGGGGTTCTCGGCAACACTATCTACAGCACCGTCTGGGCACTATTCCTAACCGGTGCGAATGACATTGAACTGGGCCGGTTACATTCGGCACAGGAAGCCGCTGACCAAGCGGCCAGCCATATCCGTGACAGCGATAGCTCCGGGTTATATAGCAAGGCGCTGGCAACCCTCACTCAGGTCGATGTGTATATCCAACACTGCGAGTTCAGCCGGGCCTATCAAACGCTCACTGAACAGAGCGTGCTATCCGGTATTTACGGCCCCTGTGAGTTGCTGATCCGGGCGTATAAAAACGAAGCACGGCAGCAGGCCTGGCGGGGTTTACTGGGCTTGGCACGCCAAACCTTACATCAGGCGCAGAATATCGGCTTAACCATCAATAGTCAGCGTTTGTACCTAACCATGGCAGCCGAAGAAATAACATTACAGCTGCTGTTTGATAGCTACGCCTCGGCAATGGATACCGTACGCAGAACCGAACTGCTCACAGCGGTACCCGACGAAATCAACAAGGAAAACAAAGCCGCTATTACCGAGCTTCAACGCCTTACAGAAGCACGTCTGAAGCTTGAAAATAGTGAAAACACCGCAGCACAAGCACTGCTCTACCCCTTGCTCAGAAGCGCTGAAAATGATGGCCGGGTACTAATGGTTATTCAACTTCGGGCACTCCGCTCGGTTGCCATGTGGAACGACAATAAGCGCCGCGAAGCCAGCCGGGAACTCGACAAGGCCTTAAATGCAGCCTGCGAAGAAGGCTGCATTTACGCGATTGCCAGTGCCGGCAACGGGCTTATTGCAGTGCTCGATCAAATTCAGGACCAATGGGGCGAAGTGTCGCAGCGAGACGCTGCGCAAACTAAGAAGCGGGCGTTCGCGCTTCGCCTCCGGGCCGTCATTTGCCAGGAAGCCGAAACCAGCACCATTAGTGTCGTCAACTCAGCAAAAAAAGTTGAACCCGTCGTGGAAAAGTCTGAGTTTGAGGATGACCTGACTAACCGTGAACTTGAGCTACTCCGACTCATTGCGGCAGGTTTAAACAACAAAGAACTTGCTCAGGAATTGTTCATTTCCGTCACCACCGCTAAGTGGCACCTACAAAACATTTTCCGAAAACTGGGAGTCCGTAACCGCAATGCTGCCGTCGCGGTTGCCCGTAAAGCGCAATTAATTTCTTAATAAGTCGTTTTCGGCAGGCGCATTGCAGCTAATACTTCAGCTGAACCTGCCGAAACCACGGCACCACGGCACCACGGCTATTCAGTTTCATGGCAGCCTGAATATTTTTCTGTTTCTGGCACGACCAATACCAAAGTAGGGGTTTTATTCAATCCAGCTCAGGCAAGCTGTGTTCAATCATTAATCTCCGCGGCAAAGCCCTTACTGCGGGTGATTTAGCACTGCCATCGGAGAGCCGGGCATGACGCAAGACGTAGTGATTGTTGGCGCGGGGCAAGCTGGCGGCGAACTCGCCGTGCAGCTTCGATACCAAGGGTATGCCGGGGATATAACCCTCATTGGCGATGAGCCGAATTTACCCTATAAAAGATCGCGGCTATCCAGCAGCTACTTAGCTGGCACCCACCGTCCGCAACAGCTACTGATACACCCAAAATCGCGCTACGACAGCCTGAAAATCGGCGTAATGAAAGGTGCTCAGGTAATGAGCATTGATCGCCAAGCCAAGCGCATAACCTTTGCGATGGGCTCCTCCCTGCCATACGACAAGCTGGTGCTCGCAACTGGCGCCTACCCGCGGCCGCTATCGCTGCAGGAGACAGCTGCACCTAACGTATACAGCCTCCGCACGATGCATTCGGTAAACCAACTAAGAGCAAAACTTCAGCCGGGCCAACGCATCGCCATTATTGGTGGTAGCTACGCAGCGCTGGAAGCAGCCGCTGTTGCGAACCAAGCGGGCTTAGCCGTGACAGTGATCGATGCAATGCCTGGATTGCTAACGACAGTGACCGGTGAATTCATCGCCGACTACCTCACAAAATTACATCGAAGCAACGGTGTCGATATTCGCCTTGGAGTTGAGGTAGCAGGCCTGAAACACCATGAAACCAATACCACCCTGATACTGAGTGATGGCAGCCGACTGGAAGCCGATTTGGTGGTGGTCGATTTAGAGCAGGTCGCTAATACTCAACTGGCCGAAGAATCCGGCATTGAATGCGATAACGGCATCCTCACCGATAACGATGCAGTAACCAGTGACCCGGACATTCTGGCAATCGGCGGTTGTGCCCGGGCCTCTGATGCACGATACGACAGCCATTCACGCCGGGAATCAAGGCCAAATGCTATCGAGGAGGCAAAAGCTGTTGCCGCTGCAATTTGCGGCAAAGCCTATAGCAATCAGGCCATCCCGGTGTTCTGCTTAGAACAATTTGGCACCAGGCTGCAAACAGTTGGTATCTGGCAAACCTGCGATGAAACAGTCGTTCGCGGCCAGCCCGGCAGCAACCAGTTCACGGTGTTCTACCTAAGAGATTCGCAAGTGATAGCCGCGGACTGTGTGAATGAACCCGACGGCACGGTCTTAGCAAAGCAACTAATTCGCAGCCATGTAAAAGTTTCTGCCAAACAGCTGGCAGACGAGCGTATTGAGGTAACCAAGCTGGCTCAATCCGCCGCGTAATTCCTGCCGGCTTGAGCAGCGTAGAACGATAGGAACGTCCTAGCTCTGGTCGTCAGACACTGGCTGCTCAATCCGTTTCGCGATCAACAGACCCAGCTCAAACAACGCATACATTGGAATGGCCAGCAGCGTCTGGGAAACGAGATCGGGGGGCGTCAGAAACATCCCGGCAACAAAGCAACCGAGAAAAATATACGGTCGCCATTCGCCTAATTTTTGAGTGCGCACGGCTTTGGCGTAAACCAATAATACAATGGCAATAGGCACCTGAAAGGCAATGCCAAATCCGATAAACATCTTCAGCATCAGATCCAATGCGCTGGCAATATCCGGTAAGTAAGTTACCCCCTCTGGCGACATCCGGCTCATAAAACCAAAGAACAGCGGCATCACCACAAACCAAGCAAACAGTGCGCCAGCGTAAAACAGCAGTGTGCTGCCAGCGACTAAAGGCGTCGCCATGCGTCGCTCATGGCTATACAGCCCCGGCGCCACGAATAGCCATACCTGATACAGAATCCACGGAATGGTTAAAAATACCGCGGTGGCCATGACCAGTTTAAATGGCGTTAGGAACGGTGCGGCAGCGCCGGTGGCGATCATGCTGCTGCCTTCCGGCAACGCACCTAATAATGGCATAGCCACTGCGGTATAAATTTCGCCGGCAAACGGTATCTGGATGCAGAACGCAATCAGAATGCCTGCTACCACCCGGAGCAAGCTACCCCTTAGCTCCAACAAGTGACTCAGTAAAGTCTGGTTATTGCCGCGCGATTCACCCGCTGCGGAATCGCGGTCGCTGCTGTCATTACTACTGTTATCAGCCTCCACAGAACCCTGCGCAGGGTTACCTGAATGACTCACTGCTCCACTCCTTCTGTAGCAACCTTCATCCTGGCCGGTTGTTCGATAGGCTGCGACTCACCACTCAACTGTTTTGCGACTGCAGGCGTTTCCGAACCGCCTGATTGACTGTCTGGTTGTAGGTTGTTCTCCAAAGCATCTTTGGCAGCCACTACCTCAGCTCCGGCTTGTTTTGCTGCCTGCCCGAGTTCAGCCAAATCAACCTGCGACCTGGCCTCAGCTTCAACGCGCCTGACTTCACGTTCTATATCGCGACGCACATTACTGACATAAGCCCGACCCCGGCCAAGCCAACGGCCGACCGTACCGAGCACGAGCGGCAGACGCTCCGGACCAACCACCAGCAAGCCAACGACTGCAATCAACGTAACCTCCCAAAAGCCGATATCAAACATGGTTTATTGAGCCCCGCAGACTCATACCGACTTACCGGTTTCGACCGGCTCAGCGCTGCTGAAATCAGCGTCATCAGCAACCGTCTGTTGCTTCAGTTGAGCGGCGTCAGTTTTCGCTTCGTCCTCACTATCTTTCACTTGTTTTTTAAAGTTTCGCATCGCAGCACCGAGGTCGCCGCCCGCATTCCGCAATTTTTTGGTGCCAAAAATCATAATGATAATTGCCAGCACAATGAGTAACTGCCACATACTAATTCCACCTAACATAGCCTTTTCCTCTTAAAATTCACATTGATTATTCAGGAATGAAAAAGCACTAGAACCAAGCCAACAAAGAACCGATAACGTTGCAGCCCAACACTTTTTCCTCATATAAATACTTTCAAACCACTCAGCGGCTTACCTTAAAAACTAAAACCATAACAACTGTGCACAGGTTATTTTTACAATTCCCACAAGACTCATGCTACCTATAAATTCCG
>CAJQNE010000187.1 GCA_905479545.1 uncultured Gammaproteobacteria bacterium
CTTACATTGAATAAGCAATCGGTAGTCACTGATACCAACCCAGACAACGACAGTGATCCAAACCAACCAGAGCGGGTTGAGACTGGTTCGACTATTGCTTACACCATCGAAATTAATGTCGACGGAATCGGCACCACGGAAAACTCAGTGTTCCGCGATGAAATACCGCCATTTACCACCTATCAGCCTGGCTCAATTCGCCTCAATGGTGTTCCGCTTAGCGATGCGGATGACCTCGACGCAGGCGATTTTGGCATAACGAATAATAACGCGGTGACGGTCGAGTTGGGCGACCTTACCGCTGCAAATAACCCAACAACCGTGCAATTCTCGGTAATTGTGAATTAAAGCATCACGCGGGCACCATAAGAAAATATTAGGAGTAACAATTTATGACCAATAGACCGTTTTCACTACGAACCTTATTTGCCTCATTTGCGGGTATTGCCATGTTTGTGGCATCACCGGTAGCTCTGGCCGTTGGCGAAGTGCAGTTCACTATCGTTGTTGATAAGGAAGTGGAAGAAATTGACGCACAAGGTCGCCGAAAGGTGAAAACCATTCCCGCTGAGAAAGTGTTGCCGGGCGAAGAGGTGATTTACACCATTTTCTTCAGCAACGTTTCTGAAAAGCAGTTAGGTGGCGTGGTGATTACCGACCCTGTTCCAGCCAGCACTCGTTATGTAGCGGGCACTGCCTTTGGGCCGGGAACCGATATTAGCTATTCAGTCGATGGAGGTGGGGTTTACTCCTCTCCGGATCGATTAACAGTCATGGACGAAACAGGTCGGCAACGGCTAGCAAAACCAGCGGAGTACACCAATATTCGTTGGTTATATAAACCAGTACTGAAGCCGAACGAAAAAGGCTACGTAAGTTTTAGGGCCATAGTTCGATGAACGTATTAAATTTTCCCAATTTTGGGATCGCGAGATTAAAAACGCAGGAAAATCGAGAGGAAAAAATCATGAAAAATCCAACCATAAAACGCCTGTTACTGGCGTTAACAGCGGGGGCCGCGTTAGCGGTTTCAGGTGTTAGTAACGCAGACCAAACGGCCGCTGGTACGTCGGTACAGAACACGGCGTCGTTAACTTTTATCGATTTAGGTCTGTTGGACCCGCAAACGCTTATAGACTTGGCTACTGACCCGGCAGGCACTATTGCTACTCTTGCCGCTAATGCCCAGCCGCTTGACGTGTTAGCGCCGGCCGAATTCATCGTAGACGAGCGGCTCGACCAGGATATTACTTATGACGGCGCCGCTGTTCCTGTAACTCCAGGTGGCCCGTTAGTAGGTACGTTCTACGTCGCACCATTTACCGTTACCAACGAAGGTAATGCGCCGATTGACGTGGTGATTGATGCAGAGCAGCTTGCGAGTGGTCAAAACCGACCCAATAGCGGCGGTGCAGGTGTTGACGTTGGAAATGACAGTTTCGATCTGGCCAACATAACCGTTTACCTTGATGACGGTGATGGCATTTTTAATGCAACACTAGATACTATAGTGTTGGATCCTGATGGTGTCGGAATTCAGCAAGCATCCATTCCGTTAGGCGTAATCGCCGATAACCAAGGCGGTGTAGATGGCACTGAATCGGCTAACCAGGTAGTCGGTGTAGCCGCGCAGCTGTTCCTTGTCGTTGAAGGCCCGAACGGCGTAACTGATCCAGACCCCAATGGTGACGCGGTTGCTCCCGGTGCCTTTGCTCTGGTTGAGTTGACTTCAACTGCCGTTGATATTGCCGGCGGAAACTTCGACAACACCAATACTGCTAATGCAACTAATGCTATTGAAGTGGCTGATACGGCCAACACCGCAGACATTGGTGCTGATGCCGTGCAAACGATATTTGCTGATGGTCGCGATGTTGACACCGTAGCTGATTCACCTCCGGACGCTCAGGACCGGGCAACGGCATCGTTTGTTAACGAAGCGGCTGATTTTGTCTTTACCAAAACCGACGAAATTATCTGTGACCCGCTCAATGGCTATGCTGATGCTAACGGCACGCCAAGTGGCGAAGCGGCCGAGAACCAAACGGCGGCATTCCACATTCCGGGCGCCATTGTTCGCTATACGATTACCATTCAGAACAATGGTAACGTTGGTGCGCTGCTAACGGCTATGACCGACCAGTTGCAGGGTGATATCTCTTATGAACCCAACTTTGTCGACCAGCCAGGCCCGGGCGGCACTGATGACGATGATGATATCGAAACCGCACTTGGTGATGTCTGTAATTCGGTAGAAGACTACTCAGTTTCACCGGACGCTGGCGCTACTCCTGCGGATCCTGGTAATGGTGGTGGTAACACTGCTGCTGTTGGTGCAGGTATCCGTACTATCCTGACCGGCGGTCCGCGTGATGCTGTTGCCTACCAGTCGCCTGTTAATGCAGCTGTGCCGCCTGCTATCCCGCCCGCTGTGCCCAACGGCGCGTTTGCCATCGTGGGGCCGGCAGCTACAGGTGTTGGTTCGGTAGGTGATGATGGTGGTGGCGGTCAGTTGATAGCCTTCAGTTTTGCTACCGGCGGGCCATTAGGACCTGATCCTGCAGCGGCTGATCCCACCAGGGTTCCAGGCCAGCTGAATCCGGGTGAAACCCTTCAGATTCAGTTTAACGCTCGCATTCGCTAGGACTCCCTTAGCAATGGCGGTTATGCGTAAGCACAGTGTTTTAAATCTGGTGACTGCTCTTTTTGAGCGGCACCAGATTGTGCCTGCGCTTAACTTGTGGAACAGCAGCCGACGTTTGTCGGCTGCTGCTTCATTGTTTTTAGCCCTGTGCTTTTTTCAGGCTCCTCTGCAAGCGCAGACGATCCTGAAAAGCGTTCAGATAGTTTGTGATCCCATTAGTAGTGGTGGGCAAGCTTTTCATATTCCCGGTGCAGTCGTTCGGTACAAAATAACGGTTTTAGGCGAGGTCAATGACAATAATATATTGACCGACGAAAACAACTTGCTGCTAGTTGTGTCGGATCAGCTCAGCCGTGATTTAGATCTGGAACCCAACTTGGTGACCGATTGCGGCACCCTTGACCCCATTGAGCCGGAGAACGGCGGCGCTCCTGGAACGCCAGAATCGGCCGCTGGTGATACGTTTAAAATAACGGTCACATCAGCAGATGCTGCTATCGATACCACCGCTAACCCAACTTATCACAGCACCAACCCTCCCGAACTTGGTGTAATTGTTACGCCACCGGCGGCTGGGGCAGGTGAGTTGATAGTATTGAATTTCACTTTGTTGCAAGGTGCATTGCCAGCGGTTAATGGCCGTATTAAAGGCGAGCTGCGGGCCGATGAGCAGGTTGAAATTGAATTTAACGCGGTGATTCGTTAATGGGCATGTTTATGTCTGCCCCTAAACGCTGGCGTGCATCGCTTGTGGTGCCGCTGCTGTTTGCCACGCCCGTGTTGGCGCAACAAACAGGCGAGGCAGGCGATGAAATTCCGAACACGGCGTTTGTCGATTTCCAGATTGGCGACAATAACCGTACGGCACAAAGTAACACGGTAGTTGATGTTTACGAATTTATTCGCAACCCTCAAGACCGCACACCGGCTACTGTTGATTTTCTGCACTACACACCCGGTGCACCTACCGATGGATTAGGAAACACCAGCGTCGGACCTGCCGGTTGTGCCACAGGTACTACCACGCCGCGCGATCGGGACGGTAATGAAATTGACCTGACTCAACCGGTCGATTTAGCTGCCCGCACGCCGACGTATCATAAAATTGACCCGGTATTTATCCGATTGGTTGATCAGGATCAGAACGTTAACCTGTTGTCGCGCGATACTGTGACGGTAACCGTGCGGTCGGATACCGGTGATTTTGAAGAAATTACGCTGACAGAAACCGGCGACGATACGGGTGAGTTTATCGGTGGGTTAAATACCGACGATGAAGCGGTGGTCGGTCAATTTGTGCCCAATAATTGTGTGCTGACGGTTAGAACTGATGGTGCCATTACCGTTGACTACACCGACCCTCAAGACCCCGGTGACATCACTAATGCGGCAGCGCGAATTGACCCGCTCAACACCGTGTTTAATAGCCAAAATGGTGAGCCAGTAAGCGGCGCCCGGGTGCGTATAGCACGTGCCGGTGGTGCCAATGCCGATGTGCGAGGTGATGATGGTGAAAGCGATTTTCCATCGACGGTAACCAGCGGTGGTTCGGTGTCTGATTCCGGCGGCACGCGGTACGACTTTGGAGCGGGTGACTTCCGCTTTCCGTTTATTGAAGGCGGCCAGGAGTACGTGCTGATTATAGAAGACGTGCCGCCCGGTTTCCGTCTACGACCATCTACGGTACCGATTGAGCAGTTACGTCAGCTGTCGCAGAATTACGACCTTGATGAAAACGGTTCGTTTGGTCAGGCCTTTACTCTGGCGGTTGGTCCGGCGCTGAATATCGACATCCCGCTCGACCCGATCAACACACCGCTATTTGTTGCCAAAACAGTGTCGGATAACGATGCGGCGATTGGTGATTTTATTAAATATGATGTCACGGTAACAAACGCCAATCTGACTGACGACGATACTGAAAACGACAACGACACAGCAGTAGGTGTAGTGGTTAATGATCGTTTGCCGAGTGGTTTCCGTTTGCAGTCGGGCAGTGTGCAAATTCGTCTTAACGGCAGCACCGAAAGCTTTGTAGACCCTGCGATTGGCAGTGACCGCCGCACTTTGAGTTGGACTGTTGGCGATCTCGGGCCGGGTGAGTCGGCAACGATTACTTATATCGTGTCGATTACCTCCGCAGTGCGGCCGGGTAACGCCATTAACACCGCTCAGGCGCAGAGCCCTGCGACCGGTCAGCAGTCAAATACCGCCGAAGCTCGTGTACGCATTCGCGAAGATTTGTTCCGTAGCACCAATACCATCATCGGGCGGGTAATCATCGGTTCCTGCGATAAGTCGGTCGACAACGACGAAATCGGCTTGCCGAATGTGCGCCTGTTTATGGAAGACGGCCGTTGGGTAACCACTGACGATGATGGTCGCTACCACTTCGAGGGCGTTAGTAATCAAGTTCACGTGGTTCAGGTAGACGTTGATTCAATTCCTGACGAATACGAGATTGCTCGCTGCGATGATGATTCACGCTCGGCCGGCCGTGCCTATTCGCGCTTCGTCGATTTAAGCGGCGGTAAGCTGTGGCGCGAAGAGTTTTACGTACGTGAGAAAATCGCTGCTCGCGGTAAGTTCACCCTTGAGCTAACCTCCGAACCGACCAAGAACAAAGCCAGCCTTGAGTTTGTCGATAAAGTGGCCCGGCCGAATTTTGACACGCTGAAAGCGGATTTGAAGCCGGTAGACCAAGCCGAAATTCGCTCGCTGCTGTCCGGCATTAAAGATCCTCGCGGTGTGCGGATTCGAGTCGTAGGTCACACTGACAGCCGTCGCATTGTCGGTAAAGCGGCGCAGGAATTGTTTGCCGATAACTATGAACTGTCTCGCGCCCGCGCTGAGTCGGTAGTGATGTTTATTCGCGATCGTCTGAAGCTGGAAGACTGGCAGATAGTGGCCGAAGGT
>CAJQNE010000188.1 GCA_905479545.1 uncultured Gammaproteobacteria bacterium
GTGCCGGTAGCCCCAAGCGGGTGACCCATAGCAATGGCGCCGCCGTTGACATTCACTTTACCCATATCAACGCCAAGATCATTAACCGCGCGCATCACTACAGCAGCAAACGCTTCATTAATCTCGAACAGGTCAATGTCACCGATATCCATACCGGCTTTCTTCAGTGCCTTACGGCTAGCCGGCGCAATACCGGTAAGCATAATGGTTGGCTCGGAGCCGGTTACCGCGACCGCTTTGATACGTCCGCGTGGCTTCATGCCGGTTTTGTCACCCATTGCCTTACTACCGAGCAGCGCTAGTGCGGCGCCGTCAACGATGCCAGACGAATTACCAGCGTGGTGAACGTGGGTAATTGAACTAATATCAGGGTATTTACGCAGTGCGGTGGAATCAAAGCCCATATCGCCCATCGCCTGGAACGAGGCTTTCAGACCCGACAGCGTCTCTACCGTAGTGTTGCCACGCACCGTTTCGTCGCGATCCAACACCACTATGCCGTTCACGTCTTTAACCGGAATCAGCGCTTTAGCAAAACGATTCTCTTCCTGCGCTTTGGCGGCTTTCTGCTGCGATGCAACGGCAAAAGCGTCAACGTCCTGGCGGCTATAGCCATCGATGCTGGCAATCAAATCAGCACCAATACCCTGGGGTACGAAGTCCATTTTGGCGTTAACACGCGGGTCCGAAACCATCGCGCCACCGTCGGAACCCATTGGCCAGCGACTCATGCTCTCAACGCCACCCGCAGCCACCATATCTTCCTGGCCGCTCATAACTTTCATGGCAGCCAGGTTGACTGACTCGAGACCAGAAGCACAAAAGCGATTCTGTGTCACACCGGCTACCGACTGATCCCAATCGGAATACAGCACGGCGGTACGAGCGATATCAGCACCCTGCTCACCCACTGGCGTTACACAGCCCAGCACTACGTCGTCAACCAGGCTGGTATCCAGGTCGTTACGCTCACGAACGGCATCAAAGCAGTTCTTTAGCAAGTGGATAGGAGTTACTTCGTGCAGCGAGCCGTCGCGCTTGCCTTTGCCGCGCGGAGTGCGCACTACGTCATAAATATAGGCTTCAGTCATAGCTGTTCCCTCGTGATCAGTGAGTGTGGAAATACAGTTACCCCGCCCGGCCGCTTACGCCCCGAGCTTTAAAGTGGGTTATGTATCGATTTTTAAGCGACCCGTAGTTTTACTGCAGCGCAGCAATCCCGCATTGGCCGCAACGCCTCAACATTGCGCTATCGAGCAAGCGCTCGGTAGGCAATGTGATTATCAAGGCATAAGTCAGTTAGCCGTGGACGCGGTTAATCAGGCTTGGTCAGGTGCTCGCGGAGCAAATACTCGATATCGTCGGGCGTTAATGGCTTGGCACAATAGCCCCGCACTATAGGAACGCTGTCAGCGCGAGCTTTATCACTCGGATTAGCTGAATTTGAAAGCATTACTACCACAGGAGTCGTGTAATGCGGCGGTACAATGTCAGAGTATGCATCCAGAAACTGCCAGCCATCCAGCGCAGGCATATTGATATCAAGCAGGATCAGATCCGGCATCGGCCGCTCGCCCGCCACGGCCTCAGTGATGCGCTTCAACGCATCGGTGGCCTCAACACAATCTTCTACCTCGACGTTTTTACCGGTGTCCTGAATGACTATTTTATGGAAATAGTTATCGGATTCGCTGTCGTCTACCAACATTATCCGAGTAATTTCGTCTGTCATAATTCCGTGGCTCTCCTGACTCTAATAATATTTAGTTGTTCGCACAATTAGCATTACCGCTAACTCTCCGTTAGATACTGAACCACTAACCGCGCTTCATCAACCAACAGATGCCCAAGACAGACAAACTGTTAAATAGGAATGGTAAAGTGAAACACACAGCCTTCGCCGGGTTGCGATTCGACCCAGATTTGACCACCGTGCAGCGCGGCAATCTTGCGGCAATTTGCTAAGCCGATGCCGCTGCCCTCAATAGCCTCGCGGGTATGTAATCGCTTAAAAATCTTAAACACCTGGTTCACTGCCTCGGGCGGAATGCCAAGACCATTGTCACGCACCTGAAAATGCCACCGATTGGCAAACTGGCCGCTACCCACCTCACCTACCACCTCTATCTCAGTGACCACGTCGGGCCTGGAGAACTTAAGCGCATTGCTAATGAGATTCTGAAATAAAGTATGTAGCTCGGTTTCATAGCCGTTGACGGTCGGCAGCTCACCGACAGTAATTTTCGCCTGCTTTTTGTCAATAGCATCCTTCAGCCCGGCCAGTACCTCGTCGACAAGCACATTACAATCCACCACCGACAAGCTCGGTTGCTGACCAATGCTGCTATACGATAACAGTCCAACTACAAGCTTCCGCATACGGTCGGACGCGCTGTTAATAAACCGCAGCGAATCCTGCACAATTTGGCTCTGCTCGGTAGAGCCCAGCTCTTTACTCAACAAGCCGGCATAGTTATTCAGTGTCCGCAGCGGCTCCTGTAAATCGTGCGATGCCACAAAAGCAAACTGCGCCAACTCCTCATTCGACGCTTCGAGCTTATCCACTGATCGCTGCAACGCCACGCCCTTATCTGCATAGCCCTGCGACATTCTCTGCGCAAAACGGATAGCCCGCCGATTGGCACGGGTCAGTAGCAAGAACAAGCCCAGTAATAACGCATCGAGTAATAAGCCAGTCGCAAGAATAATACTGGGCTGAGACGACGCTACGGCGGCGCGGAATGACTTAGTCGTCTGCACCTCAAACTCCCAGTCGCGCCCATACATTGCCCGTGAATAGTGCCGGGTAAGCAACGGCTTCGCGTCATAATCGGGGTCAGTCGGCACGCTCTCATCAAACATCAGCTCTCCACCGTCCCGCAAAGTAATTCCTACCTGACGTCTGGATTTCTCTAACGTGCCAGCCATGAGCTCTTTAACGACAAATGGTGCATACACGAGGCCAGCAAATTGAGGTGTAGTGCTGTCGTAATGGTAATAGGGCACGTAGAACAAGAACCCGGGGGTTTGCTCGGCATCCTGCACCAACACAATAGGTCCGGTTATTTGCGCCTCGCGACTATCGCGCGCCCTCAGTGCAGCGGTGTAGCGGTTGGTTTCATGCGCCATGTCCAAACCAACCGCTCGAATATTCTCGGCTGTCGGCACAATATAAGTAATGGGCATCAGCTCACTATTACTGTGCTTCGGATGAATAGTGAAACCTGGCTGCTCAGCCTGCTGAGCCGCGATAAAACTTTCACCATCGCTACGGCTAACCGGCAAGATAACGCCAATGCCGTTAATACCCGGGTACTTGTCAACCAGCCGCAGCGAGTCAGCGAACAGTCGCCACTCCGCCAACGACATGCTGCCACCATGAGAGCGCATCGTAGCCGCGCCAGACCACAACGCGTCCTCATATTTTACCAGCCGCTCAGCTATCAGGCTCACAGCCTGCTCTGCGTCACGTTCAAACCGGCTTTCAATTTTCGTTTGTAACTGTGCCCGCGAGTACTGCCAAACACCCAGCGTTAATACCAGCGACGACACCACCACCAACCAATGAAACCAGTGCAAACTACCCGCACGCTGGATTTCGCTCTGCTCACGCTCAATCTCTTGCTGCTCTGCAACAGATTTATTCACGCTCACCGGCCCGTCGGCCGCCAGGCCTTCGCCTGAACCGTTGTCCGCTCGGTTTTCCTTATCCAACTGATCGCTCAAAACTGTGCCCCTTGTTATGCAGTCATTGTGACATTGTTGGCAGCGATAATCTGCCCGCTTGGCAGTCGGGCTGCTTCGCTCGTATGCTCAAGCCCTCGAACCGTAACCAGCAACCAACTGACGATGGCCACCACCAGCAATTTTATTCAACTCCGCAGCCGACAATTCAACAGCAGCGCACTAGAATACCCACCGCACGAGTCCGCCAGCGGCAAAGCAAAAGGTACTGTCGTTTGTCTACATGGCTTCCCCGACAATCTGCACAGCTTCACTGAACTCGCTCCCCTCCTATCCCAGGCTGGCTACCGGGTTATTGCTCCTGCCCTCCGTGGATACGAGACCGCCAGCGTCGTGAATTCCGACGAATACTTTTTAACCGACATGGCCAACGACGTGCTCGAATGGCTACCACAATGCAGCGACGAACCGGTCCACCTTATCGGTCACGACTGGGGCGGTGCCATTGGCAATCTGGTTGCCACCCAAGCGGAGCTAAAAAGCTATAGCTGTCTGGCCATTCCGCCGATCCAGGGCTTTTTACCGGCACTGGCACGCTATCCACAGCAAATCCGCTACAGCTGGTACATGCTTTTTTTCCAGTTACGCGGCTTTGCCGATAAGCGCTTCGCGAAAAATGACTACGCCTTTGTCGAACGGCTATGGCGCGACTGGTCGCCCGACTGGCAATTCAGCGACGCCGACCTCGAAGCAGCCAAAGCCACTTTCCGCCAACCGAACGTGGCTAAGGCAACGCTCGACTACTATCGCTGCCAACTCAACCTGGCCAGCAAAGCATGGCGAAAAAGCCAACAAGCCATAAACCAACCCGTTTTAGCTCCATCCCTCTATTTAGCGGGGGAAAATGACGGCTGTATGAGCAGCAATTTTTATCAACATGCGATGGGTCGCGCACAATTCTCCGCTGGCGTAGAACTGGAATTCCTACCCGACTGCGGGCATTTTTTACATCGTGAGCTGCCCAATTTAGTATCAACCCGCTTACTCGAACACCTCAACAAGCATAATAAATAGCTTGTTCAGCGTTCTACCCCAAAGCCTCAAGATAGATTGGCACAAAAAATGCGAATTAAATTTTGTGCGGCTGTAGTCGGAAAACCGGCCATAGTCAGCCATACTAAAAACACGACCTAATACACAACAGGAGCGCAGCATGAAAATTCTCGGCAATAACCTACCCGGTAAATTACTTACACTCGCAGCAGCAACCAGCCTACTCGCGGCCTGCAGCAACGAGCCCACCGCTACCCACGAGGCAGCACCGGCCAAGAAAGCTGAAGCAGGCGAAACCGTTGCGAGCAAGGCCATAGCGATGCTCGAGCCGACTCAGGG
The DNA here is from genome assembly GCA_905479545.1 of uncultured Gammaproteobacteria bacterium. Lineage (GTDB taxonomy): Bacteria > Pseudomonadota > Gammaproteobacteria > CAJQNE01 > CAJQNE01 > CAJQNE01. The sequence continues at coordinate 5,077 of CAJQNE010000188.1, forward strand.
CAATAACGTTAAAGGCAAAGTAGTACTCACGGAACGCAGCGACGGTGTTCATATGCAAATCTGCGCCACCGGCCTGACCCCCGGCAAACACGGCTTACACGTGCACGCCAAAGGTGATTGCTCAGCTGCCGACGGCTCATCAGCCGGCGGCCACTACAACCCGAATGACGCGCCACACGGCGCCCCGTCTGCCTCAGCTCACCACGTCGGTGATTTAGGCAATGTTACGGCTGACGCCAACGGTAACGTTAGCGAAAAAATCGTCAGCAAAACCATGCAATTAACTGGTGTCGTCTCAGTAGTTGGTAAAGCTTTTATAATCCACGGTGATGCAGATGACCTAAGCTCACAGCCCTCTGGCGCCGCCGGCCCACGGGTTGCTTGTGGTGTAATCGGCGTTCCACAATAACCTGACCACCCGCCGCTCAGCCTGTAGCCTATTTGGCTCAGACTGAGCGGTTTTTTATTGCCAATCGCATCACCTCAACACTTAGTCAGCAGAGTTTCCGAATGAGAATAATGAGCTTCAACGCCAATGGCATCCGCGCCGCCGCCCGTAAGGGCTTTTTTGAATGGCTGCCAACACAGAATATCGATGTGGTATGTGTGCAGGAAACCAAAGCACAAATCACCAACCTCGAAGGCGATGAGCAATACTTTCCGAAGGGTTACCACTGCTTTTACGAAGACGCCGTAAAGAAAGGCTATTCAGGCACAGCGATTTATTCAAAGCAAAAACCCGACGAGGTGATCCACGGCCTCGGCATTCCGGAATTCGATGACGAAGGCCGCTACATCGAAGCCCGCTTCGGCAACCTCTCCGTCGCCTCGCTCTACCTACCCTCCGGCTCCTCCGGTGAACATCGCCAAGCCAGTAAAGACCGTTTCCTTGAAGCGTTTATGCCGGTGCTACGCGAACGAGCCAAAGATGGCCGCGAATGGATTATCTGTGGCGACTGGAATATCGCGCACAAAGAAATTGACCTGAAAAACTGGAAAGGCAATAAGAAGAACAGCGGCTTCTTACCCCATGAACGGGCGTGGAAGGATGAGCTATACGGCGACGCCGGAATGGTTGATGCGTTCCGCGAGGTCTGCGACGAAGCGGTTTATACCTGGTGGAGTAATCGCGGCCAGGCCCGGGCGAATGATGTCGGATGGCGGATTGATTATCAGGTGGTGAGTGAGGCATTACGGGAGCGGGTTAAATCCTGGGAGATTTATAAGGAGCAGTGGTTTTCGGATCATGCGCCGTTGGTTATTGAATATGGCTCGGCCTAGCAACTGGCGGCACGGACACCTATGAATTTATCAGCCGACATAGGCGTTTTTCGAAAAGCATTTGGTGAAGCAGGCGTTCTCACTAAAGTTTTTCTAGTAATAGGATTATTTCTCAGCATAAGTTCTCTAACATCGCTTTCAAGCAAAATTGTCGCTTGGCGAGGTTTCATAAAAGACGCGCTGGACTTTTATACAGGCGCCATCATTGAACCAATAGCGGCATTTTCAGCAAAGTTTGGCCTTGGCTACACACTGCTAGAAATACACTCCGCAGTCCTTTTATCTAGTTCACTGCTAATTGGCATGAATATGCTCGCCACCATTCGCCACGAGCAGTTCGACTCGATAAATCTAAAGTATCAATTGGCGTTAAAACCCAAAAACTACGTTATTTATACCATCGCAGTATTCGGTGCTCTAATAATATGGATAAGTTATGGCGTTAACGAATCCTCGCTCGGAATACGGTGGTCGTTAGCTTGGTTCGCGGCTTATCCCTTATTTCTTTCTGCAAATTTGTGGTTTTTTTCGAAACTCAACGACAGTTACAACGAACCCAATTGTTCTGGTTTATGTGTCGGCTATTATTGTTATGTTGTCGCGCTCGCTCTTGCGGTAGGCATATTTGCGGCTATCAACTCTGGCCTAAAAAAAGACATTCCGGATAAAGCCAAAACAACCTCAGTTGACGCTCAGCAGGAATGGAATTCGCTGCCGCTCGCCTAACGAAGTCTTTACATCGCAACATCGGTTTCGCCCTGGATGGGCGAGTTCATTTCTTTACTCGTGTAAAGAAACCGAACCAAAGAAAACACGCCCAACTTAGCCACCGCAAGCGGTTCCCTGTGCTGCTCAGATTATCGGGGTTGTCATACGAGGCTTCCTGCCTCGGATGCCAATGTCGGGCGTCCTGCCCTCCACCCTTCAGGCCTAATCCGAAAATCTTCCGCTGCTCGGTGGCACATATGGGAGGGGGTCGCACGGCTCGTTGCTTCGCAACGTCGCCACTTTAGGCGACCATACAAACCTGTAGGTGCGAATTCATTCGCATATAAAATACGATACTGCGGGTTCGTAGCAATGCGAATGAATTCGCACCTACAAGAGTACTTAACAATCCAGTAGCGATGTTGCGCAGCGACGAGCCTGTGAGAAGTGCCGTATTTATCGCCGAGCCGCGGAAGATTTCTGAGACCAGGCCCCGAAGGGGTGCCACACACGGACGTGTGGCATTGGCATCCGAGGCAGGACGCCTCGTATGCCAGCCCTCAGAAATCTGAGCAGTGAGGGAACCCGCAGGGCGATAACTCCGGTGAGGATTTTTTGGTGCCTTTTTGATCCTTCAAAAAGGACACTCGCCCAACCAAGGGCGAAACCAATGTTCAGGTGTAAAGCTTCGTTGGGAAAGCGGCAGCGCTAAGTAGAGGCTTAAACACTGAAACCCTACAACGCTGTTAGACGCACTGAGGCGAGCAAACTAAAGTAATTTTTTCGCTTCAAACTCCGACCGGAGCGGGCTCAAGCTAAAACTAAAACCGAATCCTTCCCGCCATCATATCCCCATACATAACCCAATCCCCTCTCAAGCTATACAGCGGATACTTAAACGTCGCCGGCTTATTATGCTCAAAGAAGAAATGTCCCACCCAGGCAAAGCCGTAACCCATAACCGGCACAAACAATAAAAACGCCAGGTTGAAGGTAATCAACGCAGCCAGCACTAACAAAATAACGCCCGTGCTACCGATAAAATGCAAGCGGCGGCAGGTGCGGTTGCTGTGTTCAGCTAAATAGTAAGGGTAAAACTCTTTAAAGGAATCGAACTGTCGTTCAGCACTCGCATCGCTACTCATAATTTATCTGTCTCCAGTCGCACGCCAATGATTCGTCATTGGCCAATGTTGTTAGATTAATACTATCGGTTCACTTATCAGCAGCCAACCTATACCGGGTTGTTGATATCTCGCTGCTGGCTAGCCGGTTCGCGGCTACCATAAACGTATTTAAACGCTCTAACGATATCATCCAGTATTAAATAATGAATCGGTATAAGCATTAACGTTATGGCCGTTGCGAACAGAATACCAAATCCTAGCGACACTGCCATTGGGATTAAGAACTGCGCCTGCGTGCTTTTCTCTAGAAAAATAAGCGGCATGAGCCCGGCAAAAGTCGTCAGTGATGTGAGTAACACCGCCCGGAAACGCGCCGCGCCAGCGCTACTGGCGGCATCGAACACTGATTTTCCGCTTGCCCGTTGGCGATTTACGTAGTCGACCAGTACCAAACTGTCGTTCACCACCACGCCCACCAACGCCAGCATGCCAAGCACAGAGAGAATACTGAGATTCATGCCCAATATTATGTGGCCGATAATTGCACCCACCACACCAAACGGAATAATCGACATCACAATTAACGGCTGTAGATACGATTTAAACGGAATGGCCAACATGCCGTAAATCATTAGCAGCACAATGGCCAAACCAATATATAGACTGCTAAACGTATCGGCCTGCTCGCGGGCTTCACCTTCGAGGTCAGCAGTCATATCCGGATAGGCCGACACCAGCTCTGCCGCGTAAGCACTCAAATCCGCTTTAATAGCCTCAATATCTGCATTTTCCTTATCTACATCAGCGCTGACACTCGAAATGCGGTTGCGATCAATCCGCTGAATGCTATCCACCGAGCGACTTATGCTGCTATTCGCGACCACGCTAAACGGTACTTGTCGACCGTCGGCGGTGCGGATTTTCATATTTTGTAAATTCGCTAACGACTGGCGCTCACTCTCCGGGTAACGCACCATTACCCGCACGTCATCGCGGCCACGTTGAATACGCTGGGCTTCAACGCCGAAGAACGCCGCTCGAACCTGTTGCGCCAAATCCTGATCTGAAATACCCAGCTGCTCAGCGGCAGGTGTCAGCGTTAGTTGCATTTCCTGCTTACCACTACTCAGTGAATCGGTAATATCAAACGCTTCAGGATAGCTCGCCAACCGCACTTTCAATTTTGCTATTACCTCCCGCATATCGTCAAAACTACGACCCTTCAGTCGCACTTCCAACGGCGAACCGCCGCGGCCAATTTCGGCACGATAGCTAAGCTCTTGTGCGCCGGGAACCTGACCGACAGCTTTACGCAATTCGCCGACTATCTCTGAGCTCGTCACGGCTGAAGTGCGCTCCTCTGGCGGCATAATCTCTAGCCTGATTTGCCCGCGGTTACTCTGTACGCTACTGCCACCAGAACCAATCGAAACAAAGATATCCTGGATAACCGATTCGCCGGATTTCTGATCAATATATTTGTCGCGCAACTTGAACGCCTCATCGGCGATACGCTGCACATGACGGTCAGTAACCGCAAACGGTGTGCCGCTGGGCATCGTTAACGACACAGTGGCCAGTTCACTTTGCACCGTCGGGAAAAATACGAAACGTATACCACCGCTAAACACAATTGCCAGCGCGATAAGCGTCCCGGCGAAAAACATCGACCACACCGCATAGCGCCACCGCAGTGCCAGCTCCAGTATGGGCTGGTAGATATGTTGAATAATCCACTCAAGCCCATCAGCGATTACGCGCTGAACCCGCCGGAAATAGCTACCAATACCGGTCTTTTTTTCAGCTTTCAAGTGGCTTAAATGGGCGGGCAAAATAAACTTTGATTCGATAAGGGAAAATAGTAATACCGGAATAACAACTAGCGGGATTTGGGCGAAAATTTGCCCACGCCGCCCTTCAAGAAACAGAATGGGCAGGAACGCTACCGCAGTTGTTAACACACCAAAGGTAACCGGAACCGCCACTTCTTTGGTGCCTTCTATTGCCGCCTTTAAGCCATCGCCATGACGTAACTGGTGAGTATAAATATTCTCACCGGTCACAATTGCATCGTCTACCACGATGCCTAAAACCAAAATAAAACCGAACAGACTAACGATATTGATCGTTGCCCCGAGCATCGGTAGTAACGCCAGCGCGCCCATAAAGCACACCGGGATACCAACGCAAACCCACACCGCGACTGAAAACCGCAGGAACAACGTGAGCAGAATAAAAATTAGTAGGCCACCCTGCATTGCGCTTTGCAGCAGAGTGCCGAGGCGGCCCTTAACGATTTTCGATCGGTCGCGCCAGTAGCTGATTTCAACACCCGGCGGTGCCCAACTTTGTGCATCGTCGATATAGGCTTTTACTGCATCCGCTACCGTAATCGAATTCTGCGTACCCACCTGATAGACATCAACCAAGACTGCCGGTTGCTGGTTGAATCGGGTGGTAAGCGTCTGCTCCTCAAAGCCATCACGCACTTCAGCCAAATCGGCCAGGGTCAGCCGTGTGCCATCCGGGCGAGCGACAACCACAATCGATTCAAAATCCTCACGTTCATAGGCCTGGCCGACAGTGCGCACCAATACATCGCCAGCATCAGTGCGTATTTCGCCTGCCGACAAGTCTAACGAAGAACTACTAATAGCAGTCGCCACTTGTTGCAGCGTTAAGTCATAAGCTTCCAGCGTGCTGGCCGGAATTTCGATACCAATTTCGTAGGCCCGAACGGCAGTTAGCTCCACCTGGCTTATGTCTGGCAATGCGGTTAGGTCGTCGCGCACACGCTCACCCAGCAACCGCAGTTGCTTCTCATCCAGCGGCCCGGCAATTGCGACGGAAATCACTTCGCGCTGGAACTCAGAAACGGTGTAAATCGGCCGTTCGACGTCAGCCGGAAAAGTACTAATCCGGTCGACGCGATTTTTGACATCGTCTAAAAAGTCACGTTTGTCGTAGCCCCGCTCCAATTCCAACACCACCGAGCCGTTGCCTTCGTTTGCGGTGGAGCTCATTTCCTTAATGCCCTCCAAATCAAACACAGCTTCTTCGATCCGTTGAATTACCGCCTCTTCCACCTCGGCTGGTGTTGCCCCGCGGTACACCATGCCAACCGAGACGCTATCCAGCTCAAACGACGGAAAAACTTCTAGCGGAATGCGGGTTTTTAGGGCAAAAATTCCCGCCACCACAATGGCAACGAGCATAAGGTTGGCAGCAACGCCATTTCGAGCGAACCATGCGATCATGACTTGGTCGCCGGCGTACGGGAGGCTCGACTATCAGGCCGGTTATTTTCAGCAGCGCTACCCTCCGGCCTGTCCGTGCCAGCGCCCTTTCGCTTCGCTGATTCTGCTTCCGGTCGCTTATCAAGCTGGCCGGGCAAGCGTACTTTCATACCCTCCGTACCGAACGGCGGAGCTGTCACGACCACTTGCTGGCCGTTTAAAGCACCTGCTTCAACCACGGCTGACTCACCACCTTGCCACAGCAACACAACGCTCTCTCGCTGTAGCTGCTGCTCATCGTCCAATACAAATACGCTACTCCGCCCCTGTTCCCTGCCCTGAATCGCCGTGGTGGGCAATACCACAACATTCGACAGCGTCTCACCGCTGATCTGCGCCTCAACGAACTGGCCGATTTTTATCGGCGTTTTTGAGCGCCCTGCTTCAGCAAATGGGTCAACTATCTGCGCAATGGCAACCCGCTGCCGACTGGTAGCATCTATGCTGCCTTCGGTACGAATAAGCCGCGCTGACCAGCTTTGCTTTTTGCCGGCAACGGTTGCGCTCAGCGTGACCGGTGGTTGAGGGTCGCCTACTCGCTCAGGCAGCTGTAAATAGCGTAACTTTGCATCGGCTAACGGCAGGCGCACTTCAACAGCGTCAGTCGCATAAATGCTCGCCAGCATGGTTGAAGGCGTTACGTACTGACCAACATCAACATTTTTGCTGATGATACGTCCGTTGTACGGTGCCAGAATGGTACTGCGCTCGATCGCTAATTCGGCGATCTCCAACCGGGCCTTTGCCGCCGCAAGGTCAGCTTGCGCTACCTCTAACTGCGGCTTGCGTAACGCCAGAGTAGAAGGCTTTGTATTGCCTGAGCTACTTCCAAGGCGCTTAAAGTCGTTGCGGGCCTGACTCCCCAAAGTCCGTTCTTGATTCAGCGCCAGTTGGCTGCGGGCAATCTCGGCCCTGGAAATCGCCAATTGCGCCCGATACTCCCGGTCATCGATTTGCAGCAGTGTTTCGCCGGCAATAAAAAACCCACCATCACGAAATGACGAACTGATATTAACGACTTTTCCCGCTACTTCCGGTTGCAAGGTGCCGGTGGTTCGAGCCTCCACTGTACCCTGACTGCTAATTTTAATGGTGTAGTCAATGGGTTCAGCTTTGAACACTTCAACCACAGGCTGAGGCCGGGGTGGAGCGCGGCGTTTTGCGGGCTCCTCACCCGATAAAATCATACGACCGACGACGATTGCCACACCTATTATGACCATCGGTAGCAGAATGCGCACTAACCAGACAAACACCGGCAACAACTCGCTTTCCGACTGTTCGACAGTGCTTAATTCAGTTCGGCTCATAGTGTTGTCACCTTGGTTGCATCTGTCTGCGCCGTTAAGGTTGCACTACCACCCAACGCCAACAATAAGTTAATTCGATTTTGTAACCGTAAATTGCTCAGCTGCAACAAAGTGCTGCGTGCATCCAGCACCCTTCGCTGCGCATCGAGCACGATAAGGATGTCGCTCAGGCCAGCCGCGTACTGGTCGAACGCTAACGCCTCAGCTTGCGATGATTCCTCCAGCGCTACGGCTACCGCTTTCTCCCGCTCGGCGAAAAATTCATCATTAGCCAGTCCGGCACGCACCTCATTAAATGCGACCAACACCGCTTGGGCGTATTCAGCCACAGCAATATCTTTTTGCGCTGCGGCTTGTGCCTGCTCCGCCCGGAGGCGGCCACCATCAAACAGCGGCGCGGTTAAACCAGCGGCGATATTCCAGACCAAGTCCTGCAAGTCGAACAGGTCTTTAAAGTCCCTGCTGTTTTCGCCAACCGAACCGGTCAGTCGCAACGTGGGCAATAAATTTTTCTTCGCAGCGGCATAGCGCGCATTGTTGGCATTCAGTCTTAGTCGCGCGGCCAACAAATCGGGCCTTAACTCAATAGCGCTGGTATTTAAGTTTGCTGGTAGCGGTGTTGAGTTAGCCGGTAATTCAGCCGTAAGCTCAGGCTGCTGCAGGTTACTGGCCAATAGCTGAAACTCACGCTGCCGTTCCGCCACGGTGGACTCAGCTTGTATTAACTGGTTTTGCGAATTGGCCAGGCTGGAGCGTGTCAGCCGAACATCCAGAGCTATAGCAGTACCTTGTAAAAAATTACGCTCAATAATTTCAGCATTGTCGGAAAATATATCGCGATTCTTTGCTTGTAAACGCTGTTGGGCCTGAGCTTCGGCAATGTTGAACCAGGCACGATAGCTGTTAGCGATAAGGTTTAACTGCGTTGCATAAATATCCGCCTCGCTAGCGCGATATTCACTTACCGCGGCTTGATGGCTGAGGCTCAGTCGCTGCCATAAATCAACTTCCCAGCTTAGGTTTAGCGCTAGATCATAACTATTGCTTGTTACCGGCGTTAAGCCTGATGTCGAAACAATATTACGTCGAGACCGGTTGCCCTGGAGCGTCGCGTCAGCCTGCAACTGCCGAGCCGCACCGGCTACCGCCGCATTGGCTGCCGCTAGCCGCGCTCTTGCGGCGCTGGCACTAAGGTCGTTGTTATTAGCCAACACCTCGCTAACAGGCGGCTGGGCGTCCGGAAACCAACGCTGCCACTCGCTTACATCAGCCACCGGCAGCGCCGCCGCAGTGGATTGTTGCGCGGTGTTGGTGGCGCAAGCACTAAGGCCGATACCGAGTGCCAGACCGCAGAATGAGAGGGAGAAAGCTCTAAGCAAAATGATGTCGTCGAATAAATATGCGGTTAGTTATACAGCCCTGTAGAGGATCGATCAGCGGCCTTTACGCGACTTTACCTAACGGTAAGCTTTGGCTCAGAAGGATAAACACTCGCACTCCGGGAACGCCCACAAAAAAGCCCCGGCAGTCATCGACAGCCGGGGCTTGACAGAAACTAGCGGACTAGTCTTCGCCCATGCCCATACCTAGCAAGTGCAGCAAGCTAGAAAACATGTTGTAAATCGACACGTAGAACGTAATCGCAGCGCGGATGTAGTTTGTTTCACGACCGTGAACAATTTCACTGGTTTGATACAGCATTAAACCTGCCATCAACAGCATAAACATACTGGAAACGGCTAGCGCTAAAGGCTGGAAACCCAAGAAAATATTAGCGATACCGGCAACAAAAGCCACCAGAATTCCGACCATTAGCGCGGGGCCCATAAAGCTGAAGTCACGACGGCTAGTTAGCGCGTAACCCGAAAGCCCCAGGAAGATAACTGCGGTGCCGCCCATAGCCAGCATTACAATTTCAGCACCGTTAGAGAACATGCTCAGGTACATATTCAGCACCGGGCCAAGACCAAAGCCCAACAGTCCGGTTGTTAAGAATACTAAACCAATACCGGCCGATGAATCCTCATAGCGCGGCAGTACAAACCACAGCATAACGATGGCAGCAATTGAGCAGCCCAGTGATACCATGGGCGGAACGTTCAATACCATTGACACGCCAGCGAGCACTGCGCTGAATACTAACGTCATAGCCAACAGCGCGTAGGTGTTACGCAGCACGCGGTTAGTTGCAATAATGGATTCGGGCCGTGTGACGACCGAAGGTTGTGTTGCCATAGCTTTTATCGCCTTAAGTTAAAAACAGATGATTTGGACGTTACTACTTGGCGCGGGTTCCCCACCAATGTTCACGCTACCTACTAAATATAAGCACCTTTGTACCAAAAACAAGGTGGCAGTAACTTTATTTCTGAGTCAATAGCAGGTTATGGCTGAAAATATCTTTCGCTTATTGCTAACTCATTACAAATTCGTATTGACGGCACGCAGACAAGCCAATATTATGCGCGCCCGCGCTGGAGAGGTGGCAGAGCGGTTGAATGCACTGGTCTTGAAAACCAGCAAGGGTTAATAGCCCTTCGTGGGTTCAAATCCCACCCTCTCCGCCATATATTACTAAGCCCTGTAACTCGATGAGTTAGAGGGCTTTTTAATGCATGCTGGGTATTAGTTAAAGCAGCAGCTAACCAGTCTCTATACGGCAAATGACAATAATCAGGGGATTCAGATAACTGCCGAGCGGGAGTTATAGCTGAATGGGCACCGGCTTCATTGGAACCCTGTGCGTTATTCGGCAGCGATGAGCCAAGTTGTCGCTCAACTCAGTCGTTGATCAC
>CAJQNE010000189.1 GCA_905479545.1 uncultured Gammaproteobacteria bacterium
TAATCGACACTGGCCATTACCCGGTCACCGACCTGCCAGCCAGACACATCGCCACCCACTTCGCTAACAATACCCGATAGCTCACTGCCCGGTGAGAACGGCAGCGGCGGCTTAGTTTGGTACTGCCCTTTGAGCATTAGCGTGTCAGCGAAATTCACCCCGGCGCAATGAATGTTGATACGAAGCTGGTGGGCTTTTAGTGGGGCAGAAACAACATCGGCGAGCCGCAATGGCTCGCCGAGTTGTTTGCAGATAGCTGCGGTAGGCATTTAGTAGTTCGCCCCGAATCTAAGCAGCCGTGCTGCGCTTGGCAACGCCTTCGGCCAAGGTAGTTAGCACTTCAACCGTATCCGCCCAACCCAGGCAAGCATCAGTAATGCTCTTGCCGTATTCCAGCGGCTGGCCTTCAACAACTTTCTGAGCGCCTTCATTAATATGGCTTTCAACCATCACACCAATAATTCGCTTGTCGCCGGCAGCAAGCTGACCCGCTACATCGGCACCCACAATTTTTTGTCGCTCGAACTGTTTGGCGCTATTGGCGTGGCTAAAGTCGATCATAATGCGGGCTGGCAAGCTGGCTTTTTCTAGCTTCTCAGATGCATCGTTAACGCTACCGGGATCATAATTCGGCTGCTTACCGCCGCGTAGAATTACGTGACAATCCGAATTACCCGTGGTGCTCACAATGGCTGAATGACCGGCTTTTGTTACCGACATGAAGTGGTGACCACGAACCGCTGCACCAATAGCATCAACGGCAATTTTAACGTCGCCGCCAGTGCCATTTTTGAAACCGACCGGACAGCTCAGGCCCGAGGCCAATTCGCGGTGGCCCTGGCTTTCGGTCGTACGTGCACCAATGGCGCCCCAGCTAACCAGATCAGCAATGTACTGCGGGCTAATCAGGTCAAGAAACTCAACACCGGCAGGCATGCCACTGTCGTTAATATCCAGCAACACCTTACGGCCCATCCGCAGGCCTTTATTTATATTGAAGCTACCATCGAGATCGGGGTCGTTAATTAAACCTTTCCAACCTACGGTGGTACGCGGCTTCTCAAAATAAACCCGCATCACGATTAATAACCGATCGCCCAACTCTTCACGTAGCTTGCTCAGGCGTTGGCAATAATCCATCGCCGCGTCCACATCGTGAATAGAGCAGGGGCCGACGATTACCAACAAGCGGTCATCGCTGCCATTAAATATCGCCTGAATATCGCGACGCGCCTTGGCACAGGTTGCCGCAGCGGCAGCAGTAATCGGCAATTCGGTTTGCAGATCCTGCGGTGTGGTTACTTCATTAATTGCGGCGATGCGTAGATCGTCGGTGCGTTCAATAGTGGAATCGTTAGCCATGACTTTTTTCGAGTTTGGGTTACAGCCGCCCCGCGCTAGGCGGATTCGGCAAAATTGGCGCGCAAGATTAGCGCATTACAAAGCGGTTTGCAGACTAATGGGCAGGAACGTAGTTGAATACACCGGCCCGCTAGTTTTCATATGGTGCTGATACGGCATAATTTCAAGTTACCGACGGTATCTACCTGAGCCACCCAACCGGCGGCCAGCCAAGTGGTACTAACGGTTTCGGTAATCAAGGCCGGCCCCTCAATTTGCTGCCCGGCGACCAGTTTGTCGCGGGCATAAACCGGCACAGCAAGTTCCGAATTGCCGAGCTGTCGGTAAGGTGCCGCTGGCTCGCCGGTTGGCCACGTTTCCAGGTCAAACGGCTGCACATCAGCCGTCAGCGCCAGGCGCAAATTAACCAACTCCACCGGCGCATCCAGCTTATGCCCATAGAGTTCTTCATGGCGCTTATTGAATGCAGCCGCAATCGTTGTCGATTGCTCTGCCCAGCTGCCCCGCTTTGGCCAGCCGATGTTGAGGCTAAAACTCTGACCCGAATAGCGGCAATCCACACTCCGCTCTGCGTGCAAAGCTTCCGCCGCCAAGCCCTCAGCCAACAATTCAGCTTCAGCGGTTTTGAGCATTTCGGTAAAGCGCTGCAGCAGGCCGTCAAACTCAATATCAGCCAGCAAGCCAGTGTAGCTTCGTGAGACCTGCCGCCCACGTGGAGCCGCCAACATTCCCAACGCGGAAAGCACACCCGCATGCACCGGCACCAAGGCTCGTTCCATACCTAAGGTTTCAGCCAACGCACAAACGTGCAGGCCACCCGCGCCACCGAACGACAGCAGCGTGTAGTCCGCCGGGTTTTCGCCGCGCTGCACAGAAATAACCCGCAGCGCCTGCGCCATATGCTCATTTGCCAACTCGACAATACCGCTGGCGGCGGCAAGTGGGTCACAGCCCAATTGTTCAGCCAGAGCCGCCATTGCAGATTCTGCAGCGGCGGTATCCAGCGCCATTTCACCACCCAGAAAACCATCAGGCACTAACCGCCCCAATAACAAATTGGCATCAGTAACAGTAGGCTGAGTTCCGCCCTGCCCATAGCAGGCTGGCCCCGGTGTGGCGCCAGCACTTTCCGGCCCCACCAGCAACGCACCGGCCTCATCGACACTAGCCAACGAACCACCCCCTGCACCGATGGTGTGCATTTCGACCATCGGCACTGCAACAGGGTATCGACCCATTTTTCCTTCGCTGGAAAGCGTCGGGCGGCCATTAACCAACGCCACATCGGTAGATGTGCCGCCAATGTCAAAAGTAAGCAGCTTGGTTTCGCCGGTTAGCTCGCCTAGCCGCTGCGCCGCCATTAAGCCGCCCGCCGGGCCGGAAAGCAGCATTTGCACGCCGTTTTCGGCGGCCTGCGAAGCCGCCATGGTCTGGCCGCTACTTTGCATTACGGCAACCTTAGCCGGGGCAGCACCCTGCTCTAGTCGCTGTAAATAGCCGCTGAGCTTAGGGCTTACATAAGCATTTAACCAAGTAGCAATGCCGCGCTCGTACTCGCGGAATTCGGGCAATACTTTTGATGAACGGCATATAAGCAGCGTCGGAAAAGCCGCTTGTATTGCAGCTTCGATGCGGCGTTCAGCCTCGTCGTTTAGCCATGAGAACAATAGGTTTATCGCTACCGCTTCAGGCTTTAGCTCCCGCAGCTCAGCGACCAATGTCGCTAAGCCCTGCTCGGTTAACGGCTCCAGCCACGTGCCTTCGGCACTCAAGCGCCCACCGGTTTCCAGACACAACTCTGCAGGTACCGGCGGCGGCACGGGCACTGGCTGCAAGTTATATAACTCTTCGCGAGCCTGGCGGCCGATAGTCAGCATATCGGCAAAACCACGATTAGTGATGAAGACTACGCGAGCGCCTTTGCCTTCCAATACTGCGTTGGTCGCGACCGTGGAGCCGTGAATGAGTTGCAAGCCCTGCCGGTCGCAGCCGATCACTTCAAGCCCGGCCAGTATTGCCTGCTCCGGCGCGGCAGGAGTCGATAGCTGTTTATGAATACGTAACTGGCGCTTTTCTGAGCCGTGCTCAAGATAAACGAAATCGGTGAATGTGCCGCCAGTATCAATACCGAGCAGTCTGTTTTGCACGCTGTTTGCTACCATTCGCTAATGCCTGAATTACCCGAAGTTGAAACCACCAAGCGCGGTATCGCCCCGCACCTTTTGCAGCGGCAAATTGTACAGTTAACCGTGCGGGATAGACGTTTACGCTGGCCAATTACGGATGAGCTTATTGCCGGTGCAGCGAACATGCAGGTAACTAGTGTCGAACGCCGGGCCAAATACCTGCTTATTGGCGGTGACTCGCCTGCGGGCGGCGGCACGCTAATTGGCCACTTGGGTATGTCAGGCAGTTTGCGATTACTACCCACCGACGAAGCACCGGGCAAGCACGACCATGTCGACTTTTTATTAGATAGCGGCAAGTTACTGCGCTTCACCGACCCTCGCCGCTTTGGCAGCTGGCACTGGGTGGCAGGAACAACAGATCCTTGCAGCCATAAGCTACTCGCCGCGCTCGGCCCTGAGCCACTGAGTGACGAATTTAATGGTGACTTGCTCTATACGGCCAGCCGCGGCAAAACCGTCGCGGTAAAAAACTTCGTGATGAACAACCACGTTGTTGTCGGCGTGGGTAATATTTACGCCTCGGAATCGCTCTTCGTTGCCGGCATTAACCCCAAGCGCGCCGCAGGAAAAGTCAGCCGCGAACGCTATCGGCTATTAGCAGGGGCCATAAAAAAAGTGCTTGCGGCTTCTATTGAGCAAGGCGGTACCACCTTGCGTGATTTCACCGGCGCTGGCGGCCAACCTGGTTACTTTAAGCAAAAGCTCAGAGTTTATGAACGTGAGGGCGAAGGCTGCCTACGTTGCGATGGAGTGATTCAACGGGCGGTTATCGGCCAACGTGCTAGTTATTTTTGTTCGCTCTGCCAGCGGTGAATTACATCTGTATCCAGGAGCGGTAAAGCGCGATTAGCTGCAGAGCGGAACTCGTTACAAATAATAACTAACAAATAGCAGGCAATAAAAAAGGAGTGACCGAAGCCACTCCTTTTTGTCAGCAGCCGAGGCTGCTAATGCAGTGCTATCGCAAATTTACTTGCGAAGGCGACGCATACCTAGCAGACCAAGCGCGAACAGGGCGATGCCTGCAGGTGCTGGTACAGCTACCAGAACTTCGTCGAAATCGTATACAACGGTAAGAGTTGCTGCAGCGTCCGTGCCTATTGCGGTAGAAATGTTACCGCCGCCGCCGTTAACGAGTATCGAGATTTCTGTATTGAAATCGTACGAAAAGCTACCCGGACCAATAAAATCTGCCAAGTCAGCGGGAGCGCTAATTACAAAAGAATCAGCACCACTGATAGACCCTGGTCCAAACGTAGCCGTTGCGCCACCAGCGAGCTGATTGTAGGTTTGTTGAGCTACGACTGAACCAAAACTAAATGGAGGGTTGGCAGTTGGGAAAACAAACAACTGCTGCAGACTCGCCGGACCGGTCGGAGTGCCGTCAAACTGGTTAGCAAACTCGAATACAGTAAAATCTTGCGGGTTCACGCCATTATTAGTAACAGTGCCGGATGTGCCTAGATCGCCGGCTACACTGATGCTTACGCTGTTCAGCGTACGCGTGCCGCCCATGTCGTCGAACAACGCCAGTGTAAGCGTCTCGTCAACCAATTCCGTAGGCTGAGGGCCCAAGGTATCGCTGAACGAAATGGTCAGAGCGCTGGCATTACCAGCAACCATTAGGGCAGCAGCAGTAACCGCTGCGCTTACTAGTTTTTTCATATCTCAAACTCCCAAAATAATATTCTTAAGCAACCTTAAAAAACAAATTGCTTTCTGATTTTTGCAACTTCTATCAACAATGCACTGTGTTTCAAACAATGCACTGTCTTTTCAGGCCACCGTCGGTATCTATGTCGCTGTTACCAGCTAGTTAGCCCTTAATAGAGTGTCCACCCAATAATTATGGCAAAGAGGCAAGTTCACTGCCACCAGTTGAAATGTGACACACTGTAAAAACGCTGTATATCAACACTTTTACACCTTTTTAGGCACTAATTGGGAAAAAAGTGTTAAAAATTCCAGCCGAAACGGAACTGATTTACCATTACTTAACAATTGCTGCGTAAAACCGCTGACTAATGCCGGAATCAGAAGCCATTCAACGCCGTTCGTCGAGGCATTTAGCCCAGCGATCGGGCACTTACTCAAAGCACTCATCGCAGCTCTGACGAGGTCAACTGCAGTAGCCTTCTGGCGACAATGAGTTGCTGTATCTGTTGGGTACCCTCAAAAATATCAATAATTTTTGAATCCCTTGCCCACTTCTCTAACAGCTCAGCTTCGCCATAGCCTGCCGCTGAACACAGCTCTACGCAGCGTAGCGTTATTGCATTACCTACCCGTCCGGCCTTGGCTTTGCACATGGAGGCCTCGAGCGAGTTGGGCTGGCCGTTGTCAGCCATCCAGGCTGCTTTCAAAACTTGCAGCCGGGCGGCCTCTAAATCTGCCTCCATTCTATAAAGCTCAGCTTCAACAGCACTGCTATTGAAGAGCGGCGTGCTGTAATCCAGATTCACCACCTCAGCTAGTAGCTCTTGTGTTCGCTCTAATGCAGCGCGGGCAACACCAATACCCATTGCGGCCACCATGGGCCGGGTATTGTCAAAAGTCTGCATCACTCCGGCAAATGATTTTTTGTTATCAATAGTCGGTGAGCCCAGTAAGTTTTCTTTCGGCACCCGACAGTCAGCGAATACCACCGCAGCGGTATCTGAAGCACGAATACCCAGCTTCTTTTCGAGCCGAATCAATTCCATTCCGGGGGTACCCCACTCCACCACAAACGACTTTATCGCTGCGCGGCCGACTTTTTTATCGAGTGTGGCCCATACCACCACAAGGTCGGCCCGCTCGCCGGAGGTGATAAAGATTTTTTCGCCGTTCAGCACAAAGTGATCGCCGTCTTCGGTTGCGGTAGTTTGAATACTGGCCGAATCAGAACCCGTGCCCGGCTCAGTGATAGCCATGGCGGCCCACTTGCCGGCAAAGCGTTCTTTTTGTTCATCGCTGGCCACTGCTGATATGGCTGCGTTACCGAGGCCATTGCGCGGCATGGTTAGCAACAGACCAACATCGCCCCAGCACATTTCTTCGACACCAACGACCGTTTGCATGTTCGCGCCGTTTCGAATTTCGCCGCTGCCACTGGCCTGCTCCGCTCCCGCACCGGCGCCTGCTGCCTGGCTTTTGTCACCGTCGTTCATCCCCTCCATCGCGGCCACCAGCATATCCAGTTCTTTAGGATAAGCATGTTCGGCGAGGTCATACTTGCGGGAAATAGGCCGAAAAACCTGTTCGGCCGCCATTCGGGCACTTTCTGCCAGCTTATTAATTTTTCTTGGTGTTTCTAGATTAATCATGAATTTTCCCTAATACTTTTTGGAACCACAGATTTCACAGATGACACAGATGACACAGATGACACAGATTTTTTGAGGTTAAGAATGCACTCAAGGCCGTGAATATTGGCGGGGCAATTACAACGCTACGCCCCCTTTTTTAATCCCTATAA
>CAJQNE010000190.1 GCA_905479545.1 uncultured Gammaproteobacteria bacterium
AACAGCTCAAAGCGGTCGATAACTAAATCTTCATGCTGACAAGCCGCTACTGACGGTCGCCAGCGCTCCCAGCGTTTACTGCTTTCGCCCGCTCTATCCAGCGTTGTACCTAGTAGTCCTATCACTACGGTCTTTTTGGTCATCTATTGTTTATATAAAAAAATAAAAAGTAATATATAAATATAACAAAAAATCAAAAGAGCGCTGTTGTCATTTTCTTTCGGTGCGAGTTTAAAAATAATATTAATAATTAAATCAGTGAGTTATGGTTTTTAGGCCAGCTGTTTAAACAAGTTGGCACGGGCGATGCAAAAGACTATTCGCGGTACGGTGCTCTAGCGACGCTACCGCAGCGGCCCGGAGAATGCTGGCCCCGAATAGGCGGGGCTGGCGCGGTGCAGCAACACTGTCAATAACAATTGCATCAGCAGGAGATGCGTGATGGCACAACAACACTACGAATTTACTGAAACTGCAGGCGGCGTGCCGGTTAAAAGCTGGACGCACGGCGTGCCGTTTGACCCGAAAGCGCGGGTGCAGCTTGCGAACACCGCTCGCCTGCCATTCATTCATGGCTGGGTGGCAGTAATGCCCGATGTACACGTCGGCAAAGGAGCCACGATTGGCTCGGTTATTCCTACCAAAGGCGCCATTGTGCCCGCCGCAGTAGGGGTTGATTTGGGCTGCGGCATGATGGCGGTACGGACCTCGCTAACGGCCAGCGATTTGCCGGATAGCTTGAGCGGCGTGCGATCTGGTATTGAGCGAGCGGTTCCGCATGGCCGAACCTCTGGGAGAGGGCGACGTGCGGATCGCGGTGCCTGGGGCACGCCGCCTGCCGAAGTGGATGCTCACTGGGCTGGTTTGGCTGGTCGGTTTGAGGCCATTTGCGACAAGCATGGAGCCATTCGTAAATCGAACAACCATAAGCACCTGGGCACGCTAGGTACGGGTAACCACTTTATTGAGCTGTGCCTGGATGAGGCGCAGCGCGTATGGGTGATGTTGCACAGTGGCTCACGCGGCGTTGGTAATCGTATTGGTAGCTATTTTATCGAGCTGGCAAAAAAAGATATGGGCGACGTACTGGGCAATCTTCCGGATCAGGATTTGGCCTATCTGAACGAGGGAACGCCACACTTTGCTGATTACGTTGAAGCGGTTAGTTGGGCGCAGGACTTTGCTCGTAGCAACCGTGAAGTGATGATGGAACGCACCTTGAAAGCGCTGGCTGAAACGGTGCCGAAGCCCTTTGTGGTGGGCCAGCAAGCGGTAAATTGTCATCACAACTATGTGCAACAAGAGCTGCATTATGGAGAAAACGTTTGGGTGACACGGAAAGGCGCAGTACGGGCCGGGCTTGGTGAGCTGGGAATTATTCCCGGCAGCATGGGGGCGAAGTCATTCATTGTTCGCGGTAAAGGTAATCCGGAAAGTTTCTGTTCATGCAGTCACGGAGCGGGACGGGTGCTATCGCGTACCGCAGCTAAAAAGCAGTTTACCTTGGACGACCACAAAGCTGCGACGGAAGGTGTTGAGTGTCGTAAAGACAATTCCGTAATCGATGAAACACCGGCCGCCTATAAGCCCATTGAGCAGGTGATGGCGGCGCAGAGTGATTTGGTAGAGGTGGTGCATACCCTGAAGCAGGTGGTGTGTGTAAAAGGTTAGTCGTGGCTTAGCAAGCACACTAACCAAGTGGCGTAGCGGCAGGGGCTGTTGTGCTGGTAGGTAGCCCGCGTCATGTTTATGGCGTGGGCTTTGTTGGTAACGAGCACATGAAAATAACAGACTGAAAATAGCAGCAGGCATCATGGAAAATACAATTACTATTAATGGCAGCGAGGGTGAGGGCGGTGGACAAATTCTGCGTACCGCCATGTCGCTGGCCGCAATTACAGGCCAGCCGTTAATAATTGACCACATCAGGGCGGGCCGTAAAAAGCCGGGGCTAATGCGTCAGCACCTTACCTGCGTTCGGGCGGTTGCCAGCATCTGCGGAGGTGAGCTAGAGGGCGATGAGCCGGGGTCACAGCAGCTGGGGTTTACACCCGGTGCGGTGCAGGCGGGCGATTATCGTTTCGCCGTCGGTTCGGCGGGGAGTGCCTGTCTGGTTGCACAAACCGTGCTGCCGGTACTGTTGTCGGTTGCCGGGGCATCGACCTGTCGTTTTGCGGGTGGCACGCATAACCCAATGGCTCCGCCGTTTGATTTTTTGCAGCAGTGCTTCTTGCCGATTCTGGCGAAGATGGGGCTGCTATATGAAGCGGAACTGCGGCAGTACGGCTTTTACCCAGCGGGCGGCGGTGAGTTTTCGCTCGCTATTCAGCCTCCCGTTCGGTTGCTGCCGCTATCGTTACTGGAGCGCGGTGAGTTGAGTGAGCATTGCATCACGGCAGTCGCCGCCAATTTGCCGGTGAGTATCGCCAGGCGCGAAGCGATTACGGCGGGTAAAAAATTGCAGTGGCCGCAAAGTAGCTTGCGCATTGTTGAGCTTAATAAACCAACTGACGGTGTTATCGGCAGTGTGGGGCCGGGCAATATGTTGTCTGCCTGTGTGCGGCATAGCCATGGCTGTGAAATGGTGGCCGGTTTCGGTGAAAAAGGCCTGTCGGCAGAGCGAGTAGCAAGGCGGGTGGCGGGTCAAATGCAGCGGTATATTGATAGCGGTGCGGTGATTGGCGAGCATCTGGCCGATCAGTTATTGCTGCCGATGGCATTAGCGGGCAGCGGTGAGTTCACTACCACTGAGCCGTCAATGCACAGCCGCAGTAATGCCGAAGTTATTCAGCGGTTTTTGCCGGTGCGAATTGTTATGGAAGCAATGGGGGAGAAGCTGTGGCGGGTGACCGTAGTGTCTATAGAAAATTAGGCAAATTCTCTATAGACGCGAAAAGTGAAGTGCTAGTGGCGGGAGTGATTGGATGCGAAAAACCTGCGATAGCTTGCCTATTTCAGCGAATAAATTTCTGCAAAGCTGCGATATATTCATCGAACGCTTCAAACTGCGGAATATGGCCAACGTTATTCAGCTCAATCAGCGTCGAGTTGGGCAGGAGTCTGTTGGCTTCTTTACCGAGCAAAGCATAGCGGCCAAGAGTGGCAGCGACTTCGTCAGAAACGCGGTTTTTTCCTAAGGCGGTACGGTCACGTTGGCCGATAATAAGCAGTGTTGAAGTGCGAATTTCAGGCAGGTCATAAAGTACCGGCTGGGTGAAAATCATGTCGTAGTGCTGGGCAGAAATCCATGCCATGGTCGGCCAGTCTGGCCCGGCCACCCAGCCTTTCTGCAGTTCAACCAGTGGTAAATAGGCTTCCTTCCAGTCGCCACCAAAATAGGCTTTCTGCATATAGGTTTTAATATCGCCTGGCTGTTTCTTTAATTC
>CAJQNE010000191.1 GCA_905479545.1 uncultured Gammaproteobacteria bacterium
GTTTGAACACCTATGTTGAAGTGACTATTGAGCTTGTCGCGCACTAACGAGTACAGAAAAGTTGATAGCAAACTGTGTTTTACCGCCTAATTCAGCAATAAAAACCGTTGCAGTATTGCTCAAAATATTTTCAATCCACAATTACTCGTGATTATCTACAGGACACACAGCCTGTACCAACCGACAGCAGCACCAGCACGGCCATATCACTGCCGCCGAAGCGAACAGAAACAGTCATCGATTCAGTTCAAGGCCAAAAGGCGGCAGACCCAGCACCGGTTTCGGATATCACGCAATACGCGACCCGCCCTCCTCATGGCAGCAGAACCAAATCTCCGTAACCCCAGATGACAGTGCCAACTACGATAGAAAGTTGCGATATTGTCTCCAGATACCGATGGTCTCGGGACGGATGTATTTTTGAAAAATCAACAGTCGGGTCTCCTTCCTCATGTTGCCTCAGTTTTTGACTGTGGTAGGCGTCTCTGTCCTGCAACAGAGTGTAGTTCGCGATGACCGATAACAACACCATCAACGAACCGGAACGAGCCAGCCAGTTGCCACCAAATTCGATTTCGGCCCAAGAAGAAACGATGACCACAGCCCATGCCACAACCAGACACGCCATGGGCTTTGTCAGCGACATGCGATCTGTCGTGTCAGTGTTCCGCATGCAACTTCATTTCGATATCCGACGCTGCATCCCCTTCCGGGCATTCTATTTCGATCTGAATAGTTGAAAAATAGACTGAAAATTCATCCTTCAACCGGTGATGGATTTTTTCTAGCAACCCCGTATGTGCCGATGTGTCTGCCACAAGTACGTGCATTGAGACAATATTCTTTCCGGTTGTCAGTGCCCATGCATGAGTGTGGTGCACGTCCTGAACTTCTTCGAACTTTTCGACGGCGGCGATCACTTCCGTCAGCTCAAGATCTGCCGGAACCGTCTGCAACAGAATGGCGGTGGCTTCCTTGATAATGCCCCATGAGGCCCAGAACAGTACCAGGCCAAACAGCATGCCAAGAATAGGGTCAATCTGGTAGAAGCCGGTAAAGTAGATCACGACGGCGGCGACGATGATGATGATGCTGCCAACAAAGGTCTGGACAACGTGCCATATTGCGCCTTTCATGTTTAGGTTGTCCTTGTCGCTGCCAAACAGGAGTTTCAGCGCAATGATCTCGGTGATCAGCCCACCGCCAGCCGCTATCAGCATGGGCCCGGCAGCGACCTCGATAGGTGACATCAATCGCGCATAACCCATCCACAGCACGTAGATCGCCATGAGCAGCAGGAACAGACCGTTAAACAGTGCGCCGATTATTTCAGCTCGAATCAGGCCAAATGTTGCATATTGCGACGCTGGGCGGGTTGAAAAGTGGCCCGCCACCAATGCAATTAAAATGCCGCCGACCGCAGAGAACGTGTGGAAGGCATCAGAAATGACCGCAACCGATCCGCTCCAAAAACCGATGCCAAGCTCTATCAGGAAATAGATGCCCGTCAACCAGCCGGAAATTTTTAACGCCCGGACGTTACCCTTTGGCACCGCATGCCCTGAATGGCCGTTACTCTTTTTGACGGTATTCATATTGCCTCCTGATTATCAGCTAGGTTGGATTCAGACGCGGGAAATCAACTGAATGCGTAATCGTCCGCATTGTTCATTTTCTTGGATAAGGTCGGGCAAGCTGCATTTTGATCGCGCGTGGTCGATTGACCAGAATTATGCCCACCAAGGCAAGGGTGACGCCGCCGATTTCGATCCAGCCCAAACGCTCTTGATAGAATCCGACCCCCATGGCCAGCCCAAATACTGGTATCAAGAAACTGAATGCGTTCGCCCGATTCAGCTCTACCTTTTGCAGGACCTTACACCACAACCAGTACACGAGCGCGGTACCGAGCAGACTGAGGCTCAAGAGGCTGAACACGAATTGACCCGTCCAGTTAATGGTCGTTGGTTGTTCGGTCGCCAAAGCGATCACCGCTAGGGGAATGCTCCCGAGAATGAGTTGCCAACCCATGGCAACGAGTGGGTCCAAGGTGTTAGCCGTCCGCCGGATTTCGATATTGCTGAACGTGATACCGATGGCCGCTAAGCTTATATAGGCGATTCCAATAGAATAATTACCTGCTGCGCTAGAGGTCAGCTGCGGCACGGCAATTAAGACAATACCGAGAAAGGCCAGGAAAAAACCAATCTTTCCACGCACATCCAAGTGCTCACTCAGAAAGAAATGAGCGAGCACAGCCGCCATAATCGGTTGGGTATTCGAGATCACCGTGGCCAAACCCGGCGAGACGAACTCGGCCGCATGAAACATACCGATGAAGCCGAGCGTCGTAGCGCCAAGTCCAATCGCGGCCAAAGAGGCCCAGACGCGCCAGCCTCTGGGCATGGGGCGGCGCAACGCCAATGCTATAAGCAACAGAGCCGCTCCGGCCAGAACGGCGCGCAGGGTCGCGAACGAAAGATGCGGCGCCTCTGAAAGGCCAAGAACAATGAGCGGGTAACAAATCGCCCATAAGAACATGACGGTGATGATCGCAAGAAAGTGACGCTTATTGATCCTGCTTAACACCCAGTGGACCCCGTCTCTCGCAAGCTGCGGAACAAAAGAAGTGGGGCTGCGAGCCAGCGCCATGAATTGTCCGGATAACTAATGTGATCGACAGTATAGCGTGTGTCAGAACCAAAACCGCAAGCCGGCAACGAACGCGAGGTTGTCGACGTCACCGCCGTCGGCACGCGTTAGATCCGCTGTGTTACCGAATTGACGCTGCCAGCTTACGCCGATGTAGGGCGCGACCTCTCGCCGAAATTCGTAACGCAGGCGAAACCCCAACTGAATGTCGTTCAGACCACTGCCGACACCGAACTCTCTCACTTCACTCCCTGCAACATTTGCCTCGAATCGAGGCTGCAGTATGAGTCTTTGAGAAAACAACAAATCGTACGTGGCGGTAATACGCGCCGATACATCACCGTCCTCACTTAGAAACAGCGCAGGTTCCAATTCGAACCAATAGGGTGCCAGCCCCTGAAATCCGATAACCCCCAAAAATCGATTGCTCGACACATCAGAATTGTAGGCTCGGTCGAAACGGCCACCGATCTGAAAGTCCCAAAAAGACGTAACCGAACGACTGTAAAGCGCCTGCAATTCAAGTTCACCTGCGTTCGCGGAAACCTCGTCGTCACCCTCAAACTTGAACCATAACTTCTTGTAATCGGTACCCCGCCAGCCCTGCATATCCCAGCGCAGCGTATCGGCTCCGTCGTTATTG
>CAJQNE010000192.1 GCA_905479545.1 uncultured Gammaproteobacteria bacterium
CCAATAACCGTCGCATTGGCAACTCTTGAATCCAGCCAACCAACAATACCGGCGGCAGTAAAAGCAACAACAACCGTAAGCCACTAGCTCGCAACCGCAGCCGATCGAGCAGCTTGTCGACCGCTGTTATCCACGGCATAAACAGCTGGGTATTACGCCAACTGGCAAAGCTGCCGAGCAGCCGTTCGCAAAGTAGTGCGAGTAAAATGACAATAAGAATCATATCGGCAGTCTAACCTACGGTTGGCTTCAAGTTGTTTGCTTTAAAGCGGCGCGAAAACGCGGCCAGTTAAAATAGGGCCCGGGATCGGTTTTCCGGCCCGGTGCAATATCACTATGGCCCACCACATGCTCGCGGCTCAGAGTCGGGTACGCTTGCAGCAAGGCCTCGGCAAGCGCCGTTAGCGATTGATATTGAGGCACGGTAAACGGAGTGCTGTCATCCCCTTCCATCTCGATGCCGATTGAAAAATCATTGCAGGCCGATCGACCACAATATTCCGAGCGGCCTGCGTGCCAGGCCCGCTGGTGAAACGGCACATACTGCACCACCGAACCATCGCGGCGAACCAAGGCATGGGCCGAAACGGGGTTTTCAGCGATATCCACAAAGTACGGATGGGCGGCTTTATCCAGCCTGTTAAGAAACAAGTCGGTTATCCACGGCCCGCCAAACTGTCCGGGTGGCAGGCTAATGTTGTGCACCACAATTAGCTCCGGCGACTGGTCAACGGGCCGCTCATTGAAATTCGGCGATGGCTGCAATGTCACCGACGGCGACGCGAACTTACTGCCGCTATCGACAGGCCCGATTAAACCACTTTCGCTATTGATGGTAATTGCTCTGTTCATGAGTTGAGCATGAATTAATGATCGGCCTAAAACAAGCGGCGCAGACAAGACGAAAACGCAATGTCAGCACCTCACTGCGTGCTGACAAGCAAAGCGGCAGGATTGCAGCAGGTACGATTCGAGAAAAACACCGCTTGATGATGATTATTAACGATATTTTGCTACTTAATGCATGGTATCGTTCGGGGTTAGAACCACATTTAAGTGTTTTAACTACCGCTGCCTACCTCTGTTTCCGAACAGAATAAACACAGTGTATTAACGCCAAATTAAGCAATTACCGACAGTCTTTTGTATTTCCCGACAGCACACGGCTGCGGGTGGAGTTGAAAAAGCAATGAACACAGTTATCGAATCGGCCCGCTGGGTCATTTTTAGCGTATTTATGAGCGCTTTATTGGTTGCTTGTGGCGGCGGTGGTAGCGGCAGTGACTCAATTAACGCCGTCCGCAGCGTCAATGTTACGGTGCCAAACGCCAACAGCATCGCGACCGGCGACACCCGTCAAGTCTCCGCATCAGTTACTTTCGACGACGGCGGAACGGCCGACGTTTCGGATCAGGTGGCCTACAGCACGCCCCCGGATGGCGTTATCAGCATCGATGACAGCGGCTTACTAACCGCTCTTACTGCAGGCAGTACCACATTAACCACCACCTTCGATGGCGTATCACGAACGATAACCATCAACGTAGCAGTCGCCCGGTTGGAATCAATATCGATAACCGCTGCAGGCTTAACAACTCAAAATGGCCAACGCCGGGTGTTTGAGAACGCCACTGGCGTTAGCTTTACGGCACGAGGCACATTCTCAGACGGCAGCACCCGAGACCTACCTAACGCCCGATTCACTTCCAACAACGACAGCGCGCTGTCGTTCGCTTCAGCAACATCAGGCAACGCCACAATCGGCAGCGTAACCGCCGACACCCCGGTTACCGTTACTGCCTCACAAGACGACAAGAGCCGCACGTTCAGCCTTACCGTGCTTAACGACGCGATCACCAGCATTGCGATTCGCACGCTGAATGCCGACGGCGGCGCAGTTGTTCCGGCACAAACCAACCGACAACTAAACGCGTTTGCTACAACCACCAGCGGCCGCGAAGTCAACGTAACGACTACAGCTCAGTGGGTTATCACTGACACCAGCGTCGCAACCGTAGGTAACGGCGCCACTGGCGGACTGGTCAGAGGCGTTACCCGGGGCACAACTCAGCTGACAGCCACTCAGGACAGCATATCCAGCCCGGCTGCAACCATTACAGTAACAGCGACGTTAGTCTCCATAAGAATCACTCCAGATAGCGATCCGGTGAACAGCCCAGCAGGCATTGCTCAACTCTTCAAAGCCTTCGGTACTTTCTCCGACGGCGCAGAAGAGCGCTTGAGCGATGTCGCCTGGACACTGGATAACGTAGCTCCTGCCGGTCAGGTCAGCTCTACCATCGTAACCACCGCTGATGCTAATAGTGGCGCTGAAGCAGGTGATTTGCAGGTGACCGGTTCTCAGGAAGGCGCAAGTGCAGACGTGATTGCTTCACGCAGCGGCGTTAGCAGTGACGACAACGACGCCCCTGTTATGTTCGTAACTACAGCGCCGCTCATTACGGCGATTGAAGTCAGTGCTCCCTCAACTTCCGGTACTAACCCCGCGACTGGCAACCCCACACTGCCCGCAAACCGCGATGACCAGTACACGGCCACTGCAACGTTCTCCGACCAAACCAGCGGCGATGTAACGACTCAGGTGAACTGGACTAGCAATAATAGCGGCATCGCGGTTGTAGATAACTCGACCACCAAGGGCTTAGTCAGTGGCATCGCTGCTGGCAGTGCAGTTATCTCCGCAGTTGCAACCAACCCGGCTGGCAGCGCCCCCGCTACCGCCAGCGATAGCATTACCGTGGAAGTTACCGATGCTGACCCGACTTCCATCAATATCGAGATTGTTCCGGGAGATAGTCGCACACGCGTAGCTGTCGGCTTCGACCTGCAGTTCCGAGCGACTGATGGCACCACCGGGCGTGATGTATCAAATGAAGTGACTTGGTTCACATCAGTCGACCAATCTATCGCTACCATCGACCAGACCGGTCGACTCACTGCAGTAAGTGCGGCGACAGTAGAGAACGTTTCAGTACAAGCTCAGGTGGATAGCAATTCGGTAGGAGATAGCCTGAACATTACGGTTGAAGCCGCAACGCTATTCGACATCGTGGTGGAACCCGCTGACTCGCAGTTGCCCATCGGCGAAACACTGCAATACACCGCAACGGGTAGCTTCACTACCGACACAGTGATTCCCGGCACCACGCCCACCACTGCGTTCAGCATGGACTTAAGTGACCAGGTAACTTGGTCCGTTCTCGACCCGAACGCGCCGAATGGCCCGACCGATGAAGCCACCATTACTCAACAGGGTTTAGCAACCGGTGTAACTGCCGGCGACGTGCAAATTCAGGCTGACTGCGGTGCTAACGACATGCCGCAGGACGAGTGCAATGACGCATTCGGCCAGCGCAATAGCGGCAATACCGGGCTGGAAGTTACTGACGTAGTGGTTCGTGAGCTATTCCTGAGTACCATAACGGCTGTAAACGGTGCTGTGTGCCAAAACCCGGCTGATGCAAACTCAAGCGTAATGACAGAACCTGAGTGCTTCGCCAGCGTGGCACGCGGGCTAACGATTCAGCTGCGTGCCAGAGCGGTATTCTCCGATGGCAGCGTCAATGAAAACTATCAGACCAGCGCCAATATTAGCTTCAGCGCGGTAAACGCCGATGGCTCAGCATGCACTAACGTTACGGTCAGCAACGCCGCAGGAAGTCGCGGCCGGGTAACGGGCGATGAGCTTGGGAACTGCCAGATAACGGCCGTAGCGAGCAATCCGAACACTGACGCAGACGACGCTGAAATGGCGGATCGCAACGTGCAAATCACCGTGACCGATGAAGTGCTCCAGCAAATTTGTATTGAGCCTGACGAGGCCGGCAATAGCTGCGCAAATAGCACGTCAGTGGATACAGAGCGTGCAGCTGGCTTAGCGGTACAATACCGCGCCCTCGGTACCTTCAGTGACGGTAGTACGCGCTTTTTAGCCGACGGTGATCAGCTCAGCTATTCAGCTGACCCGGCTACCGGCGTCGTCGACGTTACTGCCAGCGGCCTGATTACTGGCCGCACAGAAGGCGTTGGTATGACGGCACAAATCACTGCCACCGCGCAATCAGTCGACGGCAGTTTAATCACCTCGGGCGCTTCGGACTTCCTGGTAAACGCAGCCACACTGGTATCTATCGACGTTACACCGGAAACCGTTAGCCTACCTGCCAGAACGGGAGATCAGCTTACGGCTACGGCGTTATTCTCTGATGATACTCAGACTGATGTAACTTCAAGCAACTCTACAGTGTGGAGCAGCGGCAATAGTGCAGCTGTCACTGTCAGTAATGCCAGTGGCTCGCAGGGTAGGATTTTCGCCAGTGGTAGCTCCGGCGATACTGCAGTGATAACGGCAGCGTACACATTCAATGGCGGCACCCCAGCTACGGACAGCTCCACAGTAACAGTGGCTGATGGACTAGTAACGGCAATAACAGTTGCCCCAGCTAATGCGACCGTAGCCGTAGGCGGCAGCCAGCAATACACCGCTACAGCGCAACGCTCGGACGGCAGCACTGATGACATTAGTGATCAGGTGACATGGAGCATTGTTGCTACTGGCGACGGCGGTGCCGCAAGCATTACCGCGGCTGGCAACGCTACGGGCACCGCAGCCGGTACGGTTCGGGTGTTTGCCCGCTTCA
>CAJQNE010000193.1 GCA_905479545.1 uncultured Gammaproteobacteria bacterium
GCTCAATCCACAAGCGGCCCTGGTGCTGCTGGCAAATTCTGACGCACATCGCCAGGCCCATGCCTGTGCCGGATATATCTTGTACGCCTGCACCCCGCGAGAATGGCCGCATCACCCGTTTTAAATCGTGTTCGCCAATGCCTTTGCCATTGTCAGCAATAGAAATTTCGACGTAGTTAAGCTCGGGGTTAATGCTGGAGCTAACCTCAACAATCAATGGTGTGTCGGGGCGACGAAATTTAACCGCATTGTTAATCAGGTTTTGCAGTAGCTGCTCAACCAAACCGGCATCGGCATACGGATGGTGTAGTTGCTGATGGTTCACCGTGAAGTCGGCCGCCGCGTACATCGCTCTCACATCGCTTGCAACCAGGCTCAGGACCTTGTCGATGTCTATCCGGCGCCAATCGTCGCTGGAGGGTCTGATGCGGCTTAACCGCACGCTACCATCGATCATTTGGGTCAAACGCTCGGCACTCTCGACAAGGAATGCCAGAAAATCGCCGATGTTACCGGTGGTTGTCTCGTCAGGAAGTTCTCTTTGCAACAGGCTGGCAAATGACTGAATCCTGCGAGCAGACCCGGCCAGGTCATGCGAAACGATCGAGACAAAGTCGTTTAAAGACTGGTTTAGTAAATCGAGCTCCTCATTGCGTAACTCCAGTTTGTTGGTTCGTTTGAGCACTTCGCTTTCAAGCGCCTGATTGTCACGCTGTAATTGCTGCCGTTCGCCTTGGATTTCAGTCAGTGTGGCGTTCAGCGAGGCCAACGGGCCGCCGTTATTGGCTGACTGCTCGGAGACAGTGATGAATATGGTCTTGTCGTTAGTAACGCTGTCCTGGCCGAACAGCGCGCCGGTAACCCGAAAGTCGAGGATGGCCTTGTTTTTGGAAGTCGTGGCAAGCCGCAGCTGCCAGTGGCCCGGTATAGCACTGCGGCTATCAGCGAATTGCCTGATTGAGTCGTTCAGATGCTGCGGATTGACGGCCTGATCAGCAATAGCCTGGCCGACGATGCCGGCAGGCAGTAGTTGCAGGGCAAGACTATTGGCTGCGAGCACTTGCGTGTCGCTGGCGCTAATTAACAGGCAGGCCAACGGCACGGCTTCGGCGGTAATGTTGAAGCGCTGCGTGGTCTCGGCGAAGCGCTGGCTTGCTTCAGGAGTCACAGTGGCTGTGCCCTTGCAGTTGGTTGGCGGAACATAGGTTCGCCACCAACTTGCAGCGTGCTAAATCGCTTGCGCAGAACGGCACGGGCAAGTTGTTGTGGGCAGAAGCGATATTCAATTGCCTCAATTTGCTCATGACGAATACCTTGGTTAATTGCCGAGTGGGTTCGGGAGTCAGCTTGGCATGTAAGCTCCGTGACTGCTTTCTAAGCCATTAGTCGCGCAAATATTCCGTCAGTTCTGTTGCGATTTCAATGTAATTGCATCGGAGTGGTTGTATTGGCTGATCAGAGGCGCCGTATACCCATTTTTCCGTTTTTAGTTGACAAGCCCTTTGTCAGCGGCCAGCATTCTCGCTAATAAATACATATTTCGACCTACAAAGCATTCCTATGGCTACTACTCAATTTTCTGTTCGAAACGACTGGACCACCGACCAGGTGGCGGCATTATTTGCCCTGCCATTTAACGATCTGTTATTCCAGGCTCATAGTGTCCATCGCGAATTTCATCCGGTGAACGAGGTGCAGGTAAGCACTTTGCTGAGCATTAAAACCGGTGCCTGCCCGGAAGATTGTGCCTATTGCCCGCAGAGCATTCGCTTTAATACCGGCCTGAAAACCGAGCCGCTAATGGATGTGACTGAGGTGCTGGCGGCGGCAAAAAATGCCAAAGCCAATGGCGCCAGCCGCTTCTGCATGGGAGCCGCGTGGCGCAGCCCGAAAGATAAAGAGCTGGATACTGTTATTGAAATGGTAAAAGGCGTTCGTGACTTGGGTATGGAAACCTGTGTGACGCTCGGCATGCTTAAGGCTCAGCAGGCGCAGCGCCTGGCTGATGCCGGCCTGGATTATTACAACCATAACCTTGATACCTCCGAGGAATACTATAAAGACATCATTACTACCCGCTCTTATGGTGACCGGCTCGACACGCTGCAAAATGTTCGGGACGCGGGCATCAACGTCTGCTCCGGCGGCATTGTTGGTATGGGTGAAAAAGACGAGGACCGGGTTGGTTTATTGCATCGCCTCGCGACGCTGCCAATGCACCCGCAAAGCGTGCCGATTAACCAGCTGGTACGGGTCGAAGGTACGCCATTGGCAGAGACCAGCGAGTTGGATGCATTGGAGTTCGTCCGGACCATTGCTGTTGCCCGCATAACCATGCCGGCCAGTATGGTTAGGTTGTCGGCGGGTCGTTCTGAAATGAGCGACGAAATGCAGGCGCTGTGCTTTTTTGCGGGTGCGAACTCGATTTTCTACGGCGATAAGCTACTGACCACCGAAAACCCGGACGAAAACCACGATTTGCAGCTATTTGCCCGATTAGGCATTAGCCCGATGGCGGCCACGCCGCGCAATGTGGGGCATAGCGCCGCGGCGTAGTTACAGCCGTGGGTTCCGAAGCGGAGCGCTCTCCTTATGCTCCGCCGGAAGCTGATGTTGGGGTTGCTGGTGAGATAGCGCCCCGACCGGTAGCGGTGCTATTGCTGCAAGTAGCGCAGTTGTTGCAGTTGCTCTTCATCGCCTACGCTGTTGTCGGCGGGGTTTTTAGTCGTACCACCTGGGATTCTTCCAGCTCGTCAGGGGTTTGGGTCCTCGTCAGCATTGTCGCCGCATATTCCACAGTTCTACTAATTGCATTTCTGGGTTTGCTGAGGCGATCCTTCTGGGGGCGGTGGCTGTCGTTTCTAGGCTTGACGGGGTTTGCGGGCTTGTTTCTATTTCTTGGCATGGCTGGCATACAACAGCACCTGTCATTTTCTGGACTTAGCTCAGAAAACGGCTGGTTCTTCGGGTTGCTTACCGGTTTGGGATTGTTGTTTCTACTGTGGATGTACTTCGTCGTTTTTTCAAACAAAGCCCGGCGCTTTTACGGTGCAAATCTGTGAGCGAGTGTAAGCGGTGAGCCGGTTTTCCCTGCAGCTAGAGCAGCGTTTAGCGACAATAGACTCAGAAAACCGCCGTCGTGTTCGCCGGCCTTTGCAATCTCCTCAGCAAGCGGTAGTAACCGTTAATGGCGAACAAAAGCTAAACTTTTGCAGCAACGATTATCTCGGTTTTGCCAACGACCCGCGGTTACAAGCGGCTTTCCAGCGCGGTATGCAGCAGTATGGCCTTGGCAGTGGCGCTTCGTCGCTGGTCTGCGGTTATAGCGAGGCACATCGCGAATTAGAGCGGCAGTTGGCCGCGTTTACCGGTCGCGACCGGGCGCTACTGTTTAATGCCGGTTTTCAGCTTAATGCCAGCCTTATTCCGGCTCTATTGGGTGGCAGCGGGGCGTTGTTTTGTGATGCGCTGAACCATGCTTCGCTAATTGATGGGGCTCGCCTGAGTAAGCAGCGGATTCATGTTTATCCGCATGGTGATTTAGCCTCGCTGGAGCAGCAGCTGGCCGATTGCGATGAGCCGGT